>JAJFBI010000549.1 GCA_020697385.1 Microvirga sp.
AGAGGAAGTGCTGAACATTTACACCACCCGCGAGCCCGGCCTGATCAAGCCCGTTCTCGACGAGTTCACCAAAGAGACCGGCATCAAGGTCAACACGATCTTCATCAACAACGGCCTCGAGGAGCGCATCCGCACCGAGGGCGCGAACAGTCCGGCCGACGTGATCATCACGGTGGATATCGGCCGCTTGGCAGCAGCCAAGGACTATGGCGTGACTCAGGCCGTGAAGTCCGAAGCGCTGGAGAAGGTCATCCCGGCCGCCTATCGCGACCCTGAAGGCCATTGGTTCGGGATCGCCCTGCGCGGCCGCGTCGTCTACGCCTCGAAGGACCGTGTGAAGCAGGACAAGATCTCTTACGAGGAGCTTGCCGATCCCAAGTGGAAGGGCAAGGTCTGCATTCGTTCGGGCCAGCACCTCTACAACGTCAGCCTGATCGCCGCGATGATTGCCCACAAGGGTGAGGCGAAGGCCGAGGAATGGCTGAAGGGCGTGAAGGCGAACCTCGCCAAGAAGCCCTCCGGCGGCGACCGCGAGCAGGCCAAGGACATCCTGGCCGGCGTCTGCGACATCGCTGTCGGCAACACCTACTACGTCTCTCTCATGCTGAACGGCAAGGACGAGGAGCAGAAGAAGTGGGGCGAGGCGATCAACGTGATCCTCCCGACCTTCGAGGGTGGCGGCACGCACGTGAACGTCTCCGGCCTTGCGCTGGCGAAGAACGCTCCGAACAAGGCCAATGCCGTGAAGTTCATGGAATACATGGTCTCTGACGCATCCCAGCAGATCCATGCCGAACTCAACTCGGAATACCCGATCAAGGCCGGCATCAAGATCCACCCGACCATCGCGTCCTTCGGTGAGCTCAAGGCGGACAACGTGCAGATCGCCGAGATCGCCAAGCTCCGCAAGAAAGCCAGCGAGCTGGTCGACAAGGTCGGCTTCGACCAATAAGACAAAGGGCGGCTCCTTCAGCCGCCCTCCTCCTTTTGAGAGAGGCGCTGCCGGCGACGGTGGCGCTGTTTCCATTTGACCGTGATCGCCAGAATCGAGAGAGCCGTCGGCCTTTCGTCTTCGACGAAGGCAAAGCGCATCCCATGGTGGCTGACCGCTGCCGTGGCCGCCATCGGTCTGCTGGTCGTATTGCCGGTCGGCGCCCTCATTGGCATCGCGGCCGAGGGGGATGCGGAGATCTGGCCGCATCTCATTGCCAATGTGCTGCCGGCGAGCACGATCGACACGCTCGGCCTGCTTGCCGGCGTCGCCGTTGTTGCAGGCTCCATGGGCATCACGACGGCATGGCTCGTCACCGCGCATCGCTTCCCAGGCCGCAGCATCCTGGTATGGCTTCTGCCGCTGCCGCTGGCCGTGCCGACCTACATCACAGCCTATATCTACGTGGAGATCTTCGACTCCGCCGGTCTCGTGCAGATGGCGCTTCGCAGCCTCATGGGCTGGCGTTCGCGGGCCGATTACTGGTTTCCGGAAATCCGTTCGCTCCCCGGCTGCATCCTCGTGCTATCCGTGGTGCTCTATCCTTACATCTACATCGCTGCACGCGCGATGTTCCTGACGCAGAGCGCCAGCATGCTGGAGGTGGCACGCACCCTGGGCGCGAGCCGCATCAAGCTGTTTCGCATCATCGCGCTGCCTCTTGCCCGCCCGGCTCTTGCGGTGGGGGTGTCGCTGGCGCTGCTGGAGGCGCTCAACGACATCGGCGCGAGCGAATACCTCGGCGTGCGCACGCTCACGGTCTCGGTCTACAATACCTGGCTCAACCGCGGCAGCCTTGCGGGCGCGGCGCAGATCGCCTGCGTCATGCTGGCTTTCGCGGTGGCCCTGATCCTGATCGAGCGTTATGGCCGTCGGGACAGGCGCTATGCTCTCTCGCCGAAGCGCCATCGCACGGTGCATCCCGTTCCGCTCGCCGGCGGACGGGGCTGGACGGCATCCCTGCTCTGCGCCCTGCCTGTCCTCATGGGATTCATCCTGCCGACGGGATTCCTGCTGCGCGAGACCCTGCGCGGCAACCTCGTCGATCAGTTCAATTTGGATTTCCTCGCCCACTTCATGACGACCATCGGCCTTTCCATGATTGCGACCGTTGCGGTGCTGGTCATCGCCGTGCTGCTGGTCTCGGCGGCACGCCTGTCCAAGAACGCCCTTACCAAGGGAGCACTTCTCGCAGCGGGCCTCGGCTATGCCCTGCCGGGCACCGTTCTGGCGCTGGGACTCATGACGCCGCTGGTCGGCATCGACAACCTGATCGGCACGATCTGGCGGCACCTGACCGGCGAGCGCATCGGGCTCCTGCTCATGGGGGCTTCGGGCGGCATCATCATCGCCTACGTGATCCGCTTCCTGTCGATTGCGACAGGCTCCCTCTCCGCAGGATTGGACCGCGTTTCACCCAGCCTCGAAGATGCGGCGCGCACGCTCGGCGCCTCGCGCCGCGAAATGGTCTGGAAGATCCAGATCCCGCTCATGCGGCCAGCACTTGCTAGCGCCGCCCTGCTGATCTTCGTCGATTGCATCAAGGAGCTGCCCGCGACCCTGCTGCTGCGTCCCCTCAACACGGAAACTCTCTCGACGCTCGTCTATACCTATGCGTCGCGTGGGCGCTTCGAGGACGGATCGCTCGCCGCCCTCGTGATTGTGCTGGTCGGGCTAATCCCGGTGATCCAGCTTGTGCGCAGCGCCGAGGCTCGCCCGAAAGTGGAAGTGGAAAGCGCGACCTCATCGGGCACGGCCAGCCCATGAGAAAAGCGGCCCGGGAAGGCCGCTTTTCTTATTGGTCTTCCGATGGAGCCTTCCGATGGAGCCTTATGCCGCGTTCGACTGGCCACCATTCAAGGCGACCTTGAAGTCAGCCTGGGTCTTGGCCTTGATCTCCTCGACCGTGACACCGTCGGCGAGCTCGATCAGGGTCATGCCGGAGCTGCCTTTCTTGTCGACGGAGAAGACGCCGAGGTCGGTGATGACGAGATCCACCACAGCGGCACCGGTCAGCGGCAGGTTGCACTCCTTCAGGAGCTTCGGGTCCTCCGAGCCATCCTTGGCCTTGGCTACGTGCTCCATGACCACCACGACGCGCTTGACGCCCGCCACGAGGTCCATGGCGCCGCCCATGCCTTTCACCATCTTGCCGGGGATCATCCAGTTG
>JAJFBI010000550.1 GCA_020697385.1 Microvirga sp.
GAGGAAGGGGAAGCGGACTGCGCGTTTCAGCTTGAAAGCGCGATCGGCAGTTAGGAACACTAGCGAGGCATGCGTCGCGACCGTTCGCACCAGTTCTCCGGCGTTCGGGAGTGCCTGCAGGAAGTCGGCTGCCTCGCTCTGATCACCGACACGGTGCCGCTAGGCCCGTTCGCCGCCGGGCCGGAGCGCCTGGTCGTGTTGGGAACGGCGGAGCTGCTTGCCAGTGCCATCGCTCGCTTGCACTCGGCGGCGAGAAGCCATCCTTCCTGATCAAACAAGGCATGTCCTAGCCGCCTCCGGGTCCCAATTCGAGCTCGCCGGAGACGCTAGGTGCGGGTGCTCGAGAGCGAGAAGCGACGATGGCCGTTGTCGGTGATCAGAGCGAGGCAGCCGACTTCCTGCGGGCACTCCCGAACGCCGGAGAACCGGTGCGAACGGTCGCGACGCATGCCTCGCTAGTGTTCCTAACTATCGATCGCGCTTTCAAGCTGAAACGCGCAGTCCGCTTCCCCTTCCTCGACTTCGCGACGCCCGAGCGACGGTTGCACTTCTGCGAGGTTGAGCTCGCCCTCAACCGGCGCACGGCGCCGAAGATGTATCTCGCGGTTCGCCGAATCACCCGCGAGCCGAATGGCGGCCTCGCGTTCGACGGCTCGGGCGAGCTCGTGGACGCTATCGTCGAGATGCGCCGCTTCGAGGACCGGGATCTGTTTGACGAACTCGCCCAGCATGGTGGGCTTACGCCGGCCCTGATGACCGATCTCGCGCGCCAGATCGTGGCTTTTCACAAATCGGCGGAAATCAACCAGAGCCGTGGCGGCGCGGGTGGTGTCGCGCGTGTGCTTGACATCAATCAGCAAGCGCTGAGCGCGGTTTCTACGTTTTGCCCACGCCGTACAGAAGCACTCATCACAGCCTTTCAGACTGCGTTACATCGGCACGCGCCGCTGCTCGAGGCGCGACGCGAGGCGGGGAAGGTGCGCCGCTGTCACGGCGACCTGATCCTGCGGAACATCTGCCGTTTCGAGGGCGAGCCAACGCTTTTCGACTGCCTCGAGTTCGACGAGGGCCTCGCCACCATTGATGTGCTCTACGATCTTGCTTTTCTGCTCATGGATTTGTGGCACCGCGACCAGCCTGACTTCGCGAACCTCGTGTTCAACCGATACCTCGACGGGGCCGATGAGACGGACGGGCTCGGTCTTATGCCCTTCTTCATGGCGGTTCGGGCAGCGGTACGGGCGCATGTCACCGCAGTTCAGGCTAGCGAGGCGCAGGAGGATCGTGCCGAGACTTTGCACGAGGCCCTTGCCTATTTTGAGCTCGCCGAGCGCCTTATGGTGCCCGTTGCGCCGATCCTTGTGGCTGTCGGGGGGCTGAGTGGCTCGGGGAAATCCACGGCGGCGGCTTCGATAGCTTCGGCAGTCGGCGCTCCTCCGGGCGCCCGCGTGCTGTCCAGCGATCGCGTTCGTAAGGCGCTTCATGGCGTTGCTCCCGAAACCCGGCTGCCGGAAACGGCCTATCGCCCGGAGATTTCTGAGAGGGTCTATGCCCGGATGCGAGATGAGGCGAGAGCGGCTCTCGTAGCGGGTTCCGCCGTCGTTGCCGACGCCGTCTTCGATCGGCCAGCGGATCGGGAGGCGATCAACCGCGTTGCCCATGAGGCCGCGGTTCCCTTTGAGGGCTTCTGGCTGTCCGCGCCGCTTGACATGCTGCTAGGGCGACTGGCGGGACGCAAGGGCGATCCGTCAGATGCGACCGCGGCGGTGCTCCTGGCGCAAGCGGCACGTCACTGCGGGGAGTTATCATGGCGGCCAATAGATGCCGCCACCGAACTTGCCCACATCCGCAAGACGATGCTCCCTAACCTCAAGGGTCCTGGCGCGCGCTAGAGTCCCGACCGCTACGACAAGCTCGCCCGCAACTTCCTCGCTGGTCTCTGCCTCTCCGTCGCCATCTGGCATTGGATTCAATTGAGTCCACATCCTACGCTACGTCAAATCACCAAATTCGAAGGAGTACAGCGCAGCGCCTCAGTGGAAGTTGGTGCGTTACGCCGCTCTCGATATGCTTCCCACCACCGCTTCGCCCGGCTCACGCTCTGCCAGTGTTTAGGGTCAGACTCCTCGTTGCCCCGCAGGCGAATGAGCGCATCCCCGTGCTCGACCGAGACTCGCTGGACCGAATCTTCGCATCGGGGATCCGGAGGCGCCGCCGGCCAAGGCTCGGCTATTCAAACCCGGCGCCGCCGGGAAGGTGGGATGAGCTCAGGCTCAAACACACCAACAACTACTCGGGCACAGCGGCTGGTCTGACGACATGCGCCAGAACCTCACCCGGTGAGAACCGCCTCAGCGGACGCTATGCGATAGCTGGTCCTGCGCGAGGTCGTCGAGGATGGCGACGAGGCGCAGGTCGGATCGGAGCCGCGCGAGCCCGCCATGCCTTTCGGCGAGCGTCAGCGGCACGCGGTTCGACGGCGTCTTGCCCGCGGAAATGGCAAGCTGCGCCCTCAGGATGAGCCCGAGCATGCGCTCCTGGATTCCGATCGCCGAGGCGAGATCCGCGGCTCCGCCGACCTTGAGCGCGCGCACGCCCTCGATACGGGCGAGCGTCGAGCGCTCGGCGATGCCGTGGCGCAGGGCGAGGAGCCTCGCGCTCGACACGATCGGCCGGAGGCCGTGCCGCTTGAGGTCGATCCGCCCGTCTTCCGATTTCAGCCGGCCGAGAAAGCCGAACTGGTCTCCTGCACGGAGTTCGTCTCGGCGAGCAGCTTGAGAATCCGAAGGCGCCCTCGGCGGCGCGCCAGGATGTTGCGAACCACCTCCCGCACGGAACGCCCCTCGATCTCCTCCGCGTGCAGCATCATACCATCAGACGTTCAACCCGCCTGCGGTGCCCAATCGTTAGAGCGCTACTCGATCCTCTGCTTGCGACCTTCCGTAATCGGCAGCTTCACGATCTTCATTTCCGAGTCGCCGGGGTCGGTGCGGATCTCGAACTCCAAGGCCCTGCACATGTCCAGCATCACGGTATTCTCGCGCAGCACCTGGCCCTCAATGACGATGAGCCCATCGGCCTTCGCCCATTCGATGATCAGCTGCATCAGCTCCCAGCCGAGGCCGAGGCCCTTAAGGTCGGAGCGCAGGAGGATCGCGTAT
>JAJFBI010000051.1 GCA_020697385.1 Microvirga sp.
GGGAACCGGCGAGGCGGAGTTGAAGCCGGACTTCGCGCGCATCCATGTGACGGTGGCAACGCAGGCCGAGACGGTGGCGCAGGCGAGCACCGCCAACACCACAGCCACGGAACGGGTGCTCGCCCGCATCCAGGGCCTCGGCATCAAGCGGGACGACATCCGGACCGCGAACTTCCAGGTCTTCCAGACCCCGCAGCAGGTTGGCCCGGACGGCAAAGAGATGAAGACGCCGAAGTTCTCGGCTCATCATCAGCTCCAGATCACCACCCGCGATCTTGATGGCGTCGGGCGCCTGGCCGGCGAGATCCTGGCAAGCGGTGACATGACGTTCCAGTCGGTGTCCTTCGGCCTCGACCGGCAGGAGCAGGGCGCGGATAAGGCGCGCGAAGCCGCCGTGCGGGATGCCAAGCGGCAGGCCGAGGTCTATGCGACTGCCGCCGGGGTGTCCCTCGGTCGCCTCCTGGAGATCCGGGACGGCTCCGCCCAGCCCTTCGAGCCACAACCCGACATGCGCATGTCGATGGCAATGTCTAAGGGAGCCGAGTCGGTGCCGATCGTGCCCCCGGCGTCGATCCGCTACACGGCCAATGTTCAGCTCGTCTGGGAAATGGCCGGGCAGCCGTAAGGTCCCCGGCCGACAGGTCTCGCTATGCCGCCTTCACGCTGTTGAGGAACTGGTGGATCTCGGCGCCGAGCCGCTGGGCCTGGCTCTCCAGGGCCACCGAGAGATCCGCCACAGCTCGCGCCGCGTCGAGAGACTGCACGGCCACGCCCTGCGTGGTCTCGATCGCCGATGTGCCGGCCTGCGCTTCCGACGAGACCTGGGCCACTGAATGGGCGATCTCCGACACCGCCGCCGTCTGCTGGCTCACGGTTCCGGCCACGGTGGACACGACCCCGGCTAGATCCTCGACCGAGGCCTGCACGGTGCCGAGCGCCACCAGGGTTTCCCGCGAGGCGGCCTGCACCGCTTCGATCTGCCGGGCGATTTCTTCAGTGGCCTTGGCGGTCTGACCTGCCAGGTCCTTCACCTCGTTGGCCACGACCGCAAAGCCCTTGCCGGCCTCGCCGGCGCGCGCCGCCTCGATGGTGGCGTTCAGCGCCAGCAGGTTGGTCTGCGCCGCAATGGTGCGGATGAGGCCCGCCACTTCGCCGATCTGGGATGTTGCGGCCGACAAGGTCGTCATGCTGCTCGAAGCGCCGCGAGCCTCGGCGACCGCACGCTCGGAGGCTTGCGCCGAGGCATTCGTCTGGGCTGCGACCTCGGAGAGGGACGCATCGAGCTCTTCGGCGGCGCTCGCCACCGCCGACATGTTGTGCGCCGTGCGCATGGAGGCGGCACCTGCGATCTGCGCCTGCTGGGTCACGTGGTTCGCCGATCCTTCCAGCTGGCCGGAAGCCTTGGCGAGATCGCCCGTCACCTCGCGGACCTCCGCCAGGATCTGCTCGACCGTGGCGTCGAAGGCCATGATGGCGTTGGAAATCGCATGGGCGCGCTCGGCATCGAGAGCCGCCATGCCCTCGCGCTCGTGGGTGAGCCGCTCGCGCTCGCGGGCATTGTCGCGGAAGACCAGCACGGTGCGGGCCATGGCGCCGATCTCGTCGGTCCCCTGGGTAGAGGGGATTTCGACAGAGGCATCGCCGTCGGCCAGCCGCCGCATGGCCTGCTGCAGGCGGGTGAGCGGGAGGGAGATCGAGCGTCCGACAATGAAGTTCAAGACAAGGCCGAACAGGAGCGTCGCGCCCATGCCCCAGAGGATCAGGGAGAAGGTACGATTCTGCGAGGCCGTGAGCTGCTCGTCGGTCTTGTGCGCCTCGGAGCGCACCTTGGCGAGCAGTTGATCGAGCACGGGCACGAGCAGGTCGAACTGCCCCATCAGCTTCTCGCTCTGGCCCGCCACCTCCCGTTCCAGTTCGCCCCAGGCATGGAAGGCTTCCTGGAACGACACGCTGGCGCTCTCGACAGCGGCCTTCTCCTTGGCGAGATCGCCGGAGAGCTGAGCCAGGGCGCGGGTGAAGCGTCCCTGCTCGACCTCGAAGGCTCCTAGAATGCTCTCCTCGAGCAGGATGCGGGCGCGGGCCTCTTGGTTGAACATGCCGAGCATCGCGGCCCAGAGACGCCAGGCGATGGTCTCGCCGCTTGCCGTCAGAGGCCGCACCAGCTTCTCGAGATTGGCCTCGGCCTTGAGCAGGCGGCCCTGCGCGCCCTCGTCCGGCTTGGTGCCGATACCGATATAGAGCTTATCGAGAGACTTGCCTTGGCCCAGCAGGGCGGCAGCATGCTGCTTCAAGGCGGCGACTTCGGGCTCGATCAGGCTCGCGCCCGGTGCCGCGCTCATCTCGTCGAGCTGGGCGGCCAGGGCCTTGTGCTGGTCCATGAAGGCTTGGCCATGATGGCTCAGGCGGCTCGTGGTCCACTCGCCGGCCACGACCTTCAGGCCGTCGGCCCGGCCGCGAAACCCATTGGCCTTCTCGGCGAGGGCCGAATAGGTCTGCTGCGCTGCTAAGGCCTGCTCCACCTCGGAGCGGCCCGTCTGGAACACCGCGCCGATGACCGCAAAGCCAAGCACCATCACGCCGCTCAATGTCGCGACACGCATCCGCACCGACGGCTGTTTCAACCGAGCCAGAAACGCCATTGCCCCCGAATCCCTCTTATACCGTTGCGGCAAGATTGCGGGGGACGTCTTAAAGATATCTTTACGTTAGGTCAGAAGCTGACCCACCGGCTTCAGGCCGCCTTCGGCATCTCGGTCATGATGGCGTAGAGGGCTGCGGCGTCCCGCGTGGCCCGCACCCGCTCGATCAGGCCGGGCTCGCGCAGGACGCGAGCGACCCGCGCCAAAGCCTTCAGGTGATCCGCGCCGGCGCCTTCGGGAGCCAGGAGCAGGAAGAGCACATCCACCGGCTGGCTGTCGAGGGCCTCGAAGTTCACCGGCTTGTCGAGCCGCGCCACGAGACCGAAGATCCTGGTCAGGCCCGCCAGCTTGCCGTGGGGAATGGCGATTCCCTCGCCGATCCCGGTCGAGCCGAGGCGCTCGCGCTGCAGGAGAGCCTCATAGATGGCGGTCTCGGGAAGATCCGTGAGACGGGCCGCATGGGAGGCCAGTTCCTGAAGAGCCTGCTTCTTGCCGCTGACGCGCAAGGCAGGCAGGACGGCCTGAGGGTCTAGAAAGTCCAGCAAGGGCATCGATCACGCTGCATTCTTGATGTGAAGCCTGGAAGGCCTCTCACCGTTCCACGCAAGAACTGGGCCAAAAGAGGTAGATCCCCTCAAGCCTGTGCAAGCGGCGGATCGACCCAACCGATCGCTCCGTCGCCGCGGCGATATACGACGTTCACGCGTCTGGTGCTAGCGTGGATGAACACCAGAGCGGCTGCTCCTGTGAGGTCGAGCTGCATCACGGCGTCGCTGACGGAGAGCGCGTGAAGCGGTTTCGTGGTCTCGGCTACGACGATGGGATGATAGCCCGCTTCCTCGACGGCTTCATCGCTCGGCGCCTCGAAGACCGCATAAGGCACCTCGATGCCAGCGGCGCGCGCGCCTGCGCCGGACTTGTCCTTGAGCCGCTGCTTGTAGCGGCGCAGGCGATTCTCGATCCGGCCTGCAGTCTGATCGAAGCTGGCATAGGCATCGCCGGCGGCGCCGGAGGCCTCCAAGGTCATACCCGAGGTGAGGTGAAGCACGCATTCAGTGCGAAACCCGCCGCCGTCGCGGGTGACGGTCACATGGCCGGAATAGCCGCCGTCGAAATACTTCGCCAGCGCGCCGGCCATTCGGGCCTGGACCTGGGACCTGAGAGCTTCGCCTATATCGAGATTCTTCCCCGACACTCTCAATGTCATCGCATTCTCCTCACCTGACACCTTCACCTTGGCGCCTACGATTTGCCGCGATCCTTCAAAGGTGACGCTTGGAGATGATGATCCGAATAGGGGCCAATGCAAGTCTTGAAATTCCAGGCCTGAGCGGTCAAGCTCCGCGACTGCGCCGGCGGCGCTCGGACGAGGACGGGATACGCAGGGCTTCCCGGTATTTCGCCACCGTGCGGCGGGCGACCTGAATCCCCTCCAGCTTCAATTTCTGGGCAATTGCCTCATCCGACAGCACATCCTCCGGCTTTTCGGCATGAATCAGCTGACCGATGCGGTGACGCACGGCCTTGGCGGCATGCTCGCCCTCACCCGTGGCGGCGCCGAAGAAGAATTTCATCGGGTAGGTGCCGCGCTCGGTTCCGATGGCCTTGTTCGCCGCAACGCGGGAGATGGTGGATTCGTGCATGCCGATGGAATCCGCGACGCTTTTCAACGTGAGCGGGCGCAGTCCGGAAACGCCCTGGCGGAAGAAATCCTCCTGATGGCTGGCGATCTCGGCCGCCACCTTCAGGATCGTTTTGGCGCGCTGCTCCAGGCTGCGGGTAAGCCAGCTCGCCGCCTGGACGCATTCCGACAGGAAGCTCTTGTCCTCCGCCTTGTTCAGAACCTTCGCCACCTCGGCGTGATAGGCGCGGTTGAGCAGGATGCGGGGCAGTGTCTCGGGATTGAGCTCGACCGCGAGGCTGCCGTCGGGCGCAGGCCGGACCAGCACGTCAGGCACAAGCAGGTCGACCCTGGCAGGCGTGAAGGCGAGGCCCGGCTTGGGCTCCAGGCGGCGGATCTCGGCCAGCATGCCGGCGAGATCTTGCCCGTCGACGCCGCACGCCTTCCGCAGGGCGGCTAAATCCTGTCGGGCAACGAGATCAAGGTTCTGAAGCAGCGCCTGCATGGCCGGATCGAGCCGACCGCGCTCCTTCAGCTGGATCGCGAGACATTCGACAAGGTCTCGCGCGCCGACACCTGCAGGCTCGAGGGTCTGAATCAGCCGCAGGGCCGCTTCCACATCGGCGGGCGCCACCCCCAGGTGAGCGGCGACTTCCGCTGGGTCCTCCCTGAGGTAGCCGGCCTCGTCGAGGCTGTGGATCAGGTGCTCGCCGATCATGCGAAGGTGAGGACCGGGGGTAGCGAGATCGAGCTGCGCCTCCAGGTGTTCGGTCAGGCTGGCCGCGCGGGCGAGCGTCTCCTCCACTTCGGGCCCGATCTCACCGTGAGCCGTCCCTGGCGAGCCGGACGCTCCTGCGGCGGCTTGGCCCCGCAAGGGTGGAGGACCAGGAACGATCCGGGGTCCCAGAGCCTGCGCCTTCTGCTTGGCACGCAGGAAATCGGCGAGGCTCAAGCCCGGCGCGTCGGCCTGGATCTCACTTTCCTGCAGGAGGGGATTGCGCTCAAGCTCCGCTGCCACATAGGCCGCGAGTTCCGCATGGGAGAGCTGCAGCAGCTTGATGGATTGAACGAGCTGGGGCGTCATGGTCAGGGACTGGCCCTGGCGCAGCTCCAGCCGTTGCATCGCACTCATGACCACACCCGAAAAGGCATGCTTCCTGCATGCCCTTCGATTTTTAGCGGGATCGGGAGTGATCCGTCAAAAGGAGGACGTCTTAAAGCATCGGACCCAAAAGCGGACTTGCACTTTTGGGATTGAATCCGATGCTTTCTTCTGGATGGGAGCATCGTGTGACCGGACCTAGCGGGCCGCGCAGCGAAAACCGGGTCCACTTTTCCGCACGATGCTCTAGTAGAGGCGGAAATCCTCGCCGAGATACAGGCGGCGCACTTCCTCGTTCGCCACGATGGCGTCCGGCGTGCCCTCTGTCAGAACGCGGCCGGAATGGATGATGTAGGCGCGGTCGATAAGCCCCAGGGTCTCGCGGACATTGTGGTCGGTGATGAGCACGCCGATGCCGCGGCGGGTCAGGTGCCGCACGAGGTTCTGGATGTCGCCGACCGCGATGGGATCGATGCCGGCGAAGGGCTCGTCGAGGAGCATGAAGGTCGGCTCGCCGGCCAGCGCCCGGGCGATCTCGCAGCGGCGCCGCTCACCGCCGGAGAGCGCGATGGAGGGCGACTTGCGCAGGCGCGTGATGTTGAACTCCTCGAGGAGCGCGTCGAGCTTGCGCTCGCGCTCCTTGCGGCTGGGCTCCACGATCTCGAGCACGGCACGAATGTTGTCTTCCACGTTGAGGCCGCGGAAGATCGAGGCTTCCTGCGGAAGATAGCCGATCCCCAGGCGGGCGCGGCGATACATGGGCAGGCCCGTCACGTCGTGGCCGTCGAGGCTGATGACGCCGCGATCCGCCCCCACGAGACCGGTGATCATGTAGAAGATCGTGGTCTTGCCCGCGCCGTTGGGCCCGAGGAGTCCGACGGCCTCGCCTGCGCGCACCTGAAGGCCCGCATCCTGCACCACGGTGCGGCCGCGATAGCTCTTCTGCAGGCCCTTCACGGCCAGGATGCCCGCGCCGCCGAAGGCGCCCTCGCCCTCGGTCCGGGAAGAGCCATGCGAGACTGGCCCGGCAGCATGGGGCTCCAGGAGGCTCACGTCCGAGGGACCGGGTTGAGAACGGTTGAAAAGCGGTTTCACAGGATCTTCGCTGATGATGGACTAGGGAATAAGCGGGAAGAGAACGTCCCGCCTTAGTTCGTCGCCGGCCTTTGCGCAGGCTTGGGCTTGGCATTGTTGCCCGGGGCGTTCGCTCCACCCGCTCCCGTTGGAGCCGGGCCGCCGTTGCCGGGCACGAACAGCGCTCTCACGCGGCCGCCGGGGGTGGTTTCGATATTGGCCACGCCGGTGTTGATGTCATAGAGCACCCGCTCGCCCTTGGTGACGTTCGGCCCGTCGCTCAGGGTGGCATTGCCGCTGAGCAGGATCTTGTTGGAGCCGCGGTCGAAAGTGGCGTTCTCGCCCGTGGCGACCTGGGTCCGGGAAACGATGGTGACAGGGCCCTTGCAGTCGATCTTCTTGATCGCGCTGTCATCGGCACCCTGTGCGGCAGGAGCTGCCGCCTGCCCGCCGTTCTGGTCGCGCTGCTCGTAGAACACGGTCATGATCGTGCACTTCATGGTGCTCTCGCCCTGAACCGCCACCACGTCTCCGGTGAAGACGGCGCGCCCCTCCTTGTCGAAGACGTCGAGCTTGTTGGCATCGATCTTGATCGGCTCCTTGCTGGAGCCGAAATTGCCGAATCCGACCGCACGCTCCTTGCCGGCCTGGGCCCAGACGGCCTGCAGCGGAACGGAGGCGAGAAGCGCGACGGCGAGGGCAGCGCGTGAAAAACTCATCATGGACGGATACTTGTCTGTTGGGGCGCGGTGGCTGGCGCGGGCATCGTGGAGCCTGTGCCGGCGGCATCCTTGGACGATGGGGTGGAGCGGGATGGTTCGAGAACGGTGCGCACGCGGCCCTCGAAGCTCATGACCTTGCCGTTGTCCGTCACTTTCAGCTTGTCGGCCTCGATGGAGCCGTTGCCGAACGAGACGGTGACGGGTTGGTTGGACGTCACGTTGCCGGACTTGAACTGCACGAAGGCCGAGCGGAGCCTGACTTCATGGCCCGCATCCGTGGTGACCACGATGCTGTCGCGCAGCCGCATCTGCTCCCGCTTGGTATCCAGGGTCCCGCTGGCAGCCTGGAGCCATGCGACGCTGCCGCGATCGTCGGTGACGATGCGCGCCTTGAGGTTCTTGAGTTGCACCAGATCAGGCTTGCGCACGTCCTGCGTGGCCTCGCTGGCGGTCACCTCGTAGGGGCGGTTGTCGTTCTTGAAGCCGGTCAGCTTCGGGCTCGCCATGGTGACGTTGCTGCCGCTCACCCCGATGGAGCCGAAGCTCAGATTCTCGATGTTCCTGAACGGGTCGTAATAGGCCACGAAGCCCACGGCGCCCATGCCGATCAGGGAGCCGAGGGGAATGGCGATCTTGGCGAAGCGCACCCACCGGGAATGGCGGCGGGCCTTGCTGTAGGCGCGCGTCGACCGGCCGGCCGGCCTCAAAGCCGGGCCGTCACGCATCGTGCTGCCCTGGATTACCGCCACTTCTGAACCCCTTCCGCCTCACAATCGGCCCCGCGCCATGCCCGGCGGACATGGCGATGTTATGACGGATATGGAGTTTTATGCGGGAAAGTTTAAGCGCCCGTCAAGAATGGGCGAAAATATCGGTCTCGGACCAGCCGAGAAGGTCGAGCTGCGCCCGGGTCGGCAGGAAGCTGAAGCATTGATGGGCAACGCCGAGGCGGTTCTCCCGCTCCAGCATGCGGTCGAGCTTTTCTCTTAGGGCATGCAGGTGCAGCACGTCGGAGGCCGCATAGTCGAGCTGGGCGGGGGTGAGGGTGTCGGCGCCCCAATCGGAGGATTGCTGCTGCTTCGACAGCTCCACGCCGAGCTGCTCCCGCGCCAGATCCTTCAGGCCGTGGCGGTCGGTATAGGTGCGCACGAGCCGCGACGCCACCTTGGTGCAATAGACCGGGCGCGGCATGATTCCGAAGGTATGGAAGAGCACGGCGAGATCGAAGCGCGCATAGTGGAAGATCTTGAGCACGCTCTCGTCGGACAGGACGCGGATCAGGTTGTCCGGCAGGGGACCGTCCTTGAGGATCTGCACCACGTCCGCCGTGCCGTCCCCGGTGGAGATCTGCACCACGCAGAGCCTGTCCCGGTGCGGGTTGAGGCCGAGGGTCTCGGTATCGATGGCGATGGCGCCGCCGGGCGTGTAGTTCGCGGGCAGATCGCCGCGATGAAAGCGTACGGTCATGGAGCATCCAAGAATCTGACGGATAGGCTGTAACGCGTCTGGCCGGCGGCTTCAACGGATGAGAAAAGCCCCGCTTCCGCGGGGCTTCTGTTGCCTGCGACGATACCGGCCCTCAATTGCAGGTCTGGCGCCGTCGATGCAACGCGTTGAGATTATGCGGCCTTGCCGTGCTCGATCTGCGTGGACTTGTTGTCCTGCCCCAAGCTTTTCACGCCGGTGTCGGATTTGATCTCGATGCGGCGCGGCTTCAGGGCCTCGGGCACCTCGCGCTTGAGCGCGACCGCCAGCAGGCCGTTCTCGAGGTTCGCATCCGTCACCTTCACATGGTCGGCGAGATTGAAGATCTGCTTGAAGGCCCGGGTCGCGATGCCACGGTGCAGATACTGCCTGCCCTCGTCGGAGCCCCTCTTCTGGCCCATGACGAGCAACTGGCCCTCCTTCTGCGTGAGCTCGATCTCGTCAGGCGAGAAGCCTGCAACAGCCATGGTGATGAGGTACTGGTCCTCGCCTAGCTTTTCGATGTTGTAGGGCGGCCAGTTGGTCATGGTCTCGACCTGGGTCGACTGGTCGAGCATGTCGAACAGGCGGTCGAAACCGACCGTGGAGCGGTACAGGGGAGAGAAGTCGAAAGCGGATCTCATAGCCATATCCTCCGTTGAGCAACATGGGTTCGAGAGCGCCGGACACCCGCCGGCGCCCGTATAGCCAAGCCTTTGAAAGGCCTTGGCAATCATGATGTTAGGATCGGTTTTTGCGATTTTCAAGAGGGAATGGAAGCCCTGCGGAAAGCTTTTGAAACGGGCTGGCCATCATGTCCGCCAAGTCCTAGCATCGGACCCAAAAGTGGGCTTGCACTTTGGAACCCATCCGATGCTTTCTTCTTGAATGAGAGCATCGGGCTGCTTCAAACAGGGAACGACCGGCATGCTTCGCATCTTCTCCCTCGCCTTGTTGACGATCCTCGCCGCCCCGGCTTCTGCAACGGAAATACCCACCGACAGCACTGTCGTCGCCCAGGAGCAGCGGCCGCAGCAAGCCCCGAAGCGGGATTGCGAGAGGAAGCAGGACGAGGGCGTCAGCTAGAGCATCGTGCGGACCCAGCGGGCCACGCCAGTGAAAAGTGGACCCGGTTTTCGCTGGCGCGGCCCGCTGGGTCCGCCCGAACGATGCTCCCATCCAGAAGAAAGCATCGGATTCAATCCCAAAAGTGCAAGTCCACTTTTGGGTCCGATGCTTTAGGCCTGCAGGACGGAAGCAGGCGCCGCCTCCACGATGGCCGGAACGCCATCGTCGGCCGGCACTACCCGCCGCCGCAGGGCAGCGTTGAGTTCGGCACCGAAGACGAAGATCGCGGCCGAGATCTGCAGGAAGATCAGCGCCGTCAGGATGCCCGCAAGGCCTGCATAGGTGGCTTTGAGATGGGTCATGTTGGCAAGGAACTCGCCATAGAGGCTGGCGCCGAGAAGCCACAGGATCAGGGTGGCGGCCATGCCGGGCAGCACGTTCCATGCGCGGGGCCGGGCATCCGGCAGCCAGAGATGGGCGGCTGCGAGGCCCGCCACCAGGACGATGGACGCCAGCCCATAGCGAACTACGTCGTAGGTGAGGCCTAGGGCCTTCAGGTCCGGCATAGACAACAGGGCTGCGCGCCAGAAAGACGGCCACAGCACCACCAGAACCGCGGAGGCGACCAGAGCCGCCGCACCGATCAGCACGAAGCCGACGCCGATCAGCCTGGCCTGCCACCAGGGCCGGAACCGTTCGACCCCGTAGGCCCGGCACAGGGCGATCCTCAGGCTTTCCACGCCGTTCGTGGCCACCAGCAGGGTGAGCACGATGCTGATGGTCAGCACGTTTCGGCGGGGGATGAGAACCTTGTCGGCTTCCCGCGCCAACGGCCCTGCAACGCCCTCGGGCCAGAAATCGAAGAGCAGGTGAATGATATGCGTCGAGATGCGCCCGGCGCCGAGGAGGGCTGCCAGGGCGGCGACGCAGATCAGGAACGGAAAGAGCGCGATCACCAGCGAGAGCGCCACATGGCTCGCCATGGCAAGGCCGTCGTTGCGCGAAAACCGCGTGCCCGCATCGGCGATGGCCGCGAGGATCGAACGGGCGCGGGGAGGACCAGAGGGAAAGCGCATCCTCGATGACTTGGAATTCTTCAGGTAACGGAGCAAGCGGGAGATCTCTATTCAACTGGCTCTAAAGTTGAGAGCCTAAGGAGAAGCTCTGAGACATATACATCATTAGGAATCAAATGACTTGATATAACATATATCAAAATGTAACCTCTGATAGGTCCTTAATCTTTTCAGAGAATTCACAATGGATACCAGAACTATTACATTTGATCAGTTGCCGGGCGGAAACTTCGTGGGTGGAGGAAATGACACCCTAGCCCTGAGTGGAAACAGGGACGATTTTTTTGATCTGACGCAAGCCACATTTAGCGGCTTTTCAACAAT
>JAJFBI010000551.1 GCA_020697385.1 Microvirga sp.
ATCCGGCGAGCCCACCGGATATGGCAAAGACAGCCAGTGTCGTTGCCTTGGAGCTGAAGCCGGCAAAGCGGGCTGCCCTTGGCGCGTCTCCGGTGAGCTTGAGACGGTATCCAAACAGGGTTCGGCCAAGAATTACAGCTGTGACCAGGACCGCGATGGCGGCGAACACAGCACCGTAATGCACACGGCCACCTTCAAAGATGGGATGGAGTGTCGCCGAGGGATCGAAGGTTACCGATTGCGGGAAGTTGAAGCCCTTTGGATCGCGCCAGGGCCCGCGCACGAGGTAATCGAGGATCAGCTGCGCCACATAGACCAGCATGAGGCTGGTGAGAATCTCGTTTACGCCGAACCGGGTCTTCAGGAAGGCCGGGATCAGGCCCCAGAGGGCACCGCCGATGATGCCGAGGAGCAGCATGAGGGGCAGAACCCAGAGGCCGGCATCGGTGCCATGGGTTCTCAGGGCAAGCCAGCCGCCGAGCACCGCACCGATCACGTATTGCCCCTCCGCGCCGATATTCCAGAGATTGGCACGGAAGCAATAGGCGAGCCCGATGGCGATGAGCGCCATCGGGGTTGCCTTGACGACAAGTTCCTGCAGCGACCAGGGATCGCTCAAGGGCTGGAGAACATAGACGTCGAAGGCTGCGATGGGGGATCGACCCATGAGCCATATGACGAAGCCCGCGATCAGGAAGGCCGTTATGAAGGCCGCGACCGACGCGAAGACGCGCATTATCGTGGAGGCGTTGGTGCGAGGCGTCAGCTCAAAGCGCATGGACGCCTCCCTGAGCCTGAGCGACACCGAGCATTTCAAGCCCCACGGCTTCCTTGGTCCATTCGCCGATGGGCTTTAGAGGGCTCAAGGTCCCCTGGTGGATCACAGCCATGCGGTCCGCGACCTCGAACAGTTCGTCGAGGTCCTGGCTGATGACGACGACGGCGCTTCCCTCGCGGGCCAGATCAACGAGAGCCTGCCGAATGAGGCGGGCCGCACCCGCATCGACACCCCAGGTCGGCTGATCGACGATGATGAGCTTAGGTTTCCGGATGATCTCGCGGCCGATGACGAATTTCTGGAGGTTACCACCAGAGAGTTTGCGCGCCTGAGGGTCTCCTTCGGGCGTGCGCACATCAAAGCTCTGAACGATGGACCGGGCAACACGCTTGGCGGCATTCATCAGGATGAAGCCCGAACGGCTCACCTCGGTGGCGGCGTGAGAGATTAAAGTGTTCTCGCTCAGGCGGTGTGTCGGGGCGGCCGAATGGCCCAGCCGCTCCTCCGGCACGAAGGCCGCGCCGAGCCGCCTTCGCGCATCGATCCCCATGGTGCCGGAAGGCTTGCCGTTGATAGCGATGGCCTCGGCGCGCCCCGCAAGGCGCTCGCCCGACAGCGCGGCGAAGAGTTCGCTCTGACCGTTGCCGGCAACCCCGGCAATCCCGACGATTTCACCGGCCCGCGCTACGAGGTTGATGTCGCGCAGGGCCTGCCCGTGGAGGCCGGCCGGCGTTAGCGACAGGTTCGACACCCTGAGTGTCTCCCCTTGTGGATGATGCGGCGCATCGCTGCGGACCTCGCCCACGGCATTGCCGACCATGAGGGCCGCGATCTCGCGGGCGCTGCTCGCGCGAGGGTCGATGGTCGCCACCACCCGCCCTGCTCTCAGGATGGTGGCGCGGCGGCAGAGGCGACGCACCTCTTCGAGCTTGTGCGAAATGTAGAGGATCGAGCAGCCCTCCGCCGACAGCCTGTCCAGGGTCGTGAACAAGTGCTCGGCCTCCTGCGGTGTGAGCACGGAAGTGGGCTCATCGAGGATGAGCAGACGCGGGTTCTGAAGCAGGCACCGGACGATCTCGATGCGCTGCCGTTCGCCCGCAGACAAGGTCCAGACGGCCCGATCCGCGTCGAGCGCTAGCCCATAGGTCCGGCTGATCTCGCCAAGCTTTTCTCGAACCTTGGAGAGGTTCCAATCGCTAGAGAGCGCCACGGCAATGTTCTCCGCCACGCTCAACTCGTCGAAGAGCGAGAAATGCTGGAAAACCATCCCGAGGCCGAGAGCCCGCGCCTCGACCGGCGAGCCGATTTTCACAGGGCGGCCTTCCCAGCGGATCTCGCCGGCGCTCGGCTCGATCACGCCATAGAGGATCTTGACCAGGGTCGACTTCCCTGCCCCGTTCTCACCCAAAAGGGCGTGGATCTCGCCAGGCTCGATCGCCAGGTCGATCCCGTCATTCGCGAGAAGATCGCCGTAACGCTTGCTGATCCCTTTAAGTTCGACGAGGGGCGGTCCCGAGGGTGGTACGTCTGCCTTCACACAAGCGTCTCTGACTTAAAGGTTGATGCCGGGTCGGAATCTGCACATGAATGACGGCCCATACGGAACCTGGCAAGCGCCGCACCGGGCCGTCACCCCTTTGTGAGACGATCATAGGGATGCGGCGCACCGGTCGGCAATGGCGAAAGCTTGGTTTATTGTGAGTCCGCACTCCATCCACAGCATGGTGAAGAGGCAAGCCTTGACCGAGAGCATCTATAACATTGCCGTCGTGGGCGCCGGAGCCGTAGGCCTGAGTGCCGCCCTGGCTTTCGCCCGCGACGGCTTCAGGACCGTCCTGGTGGGAGGCCTCGATGCGCGCCGGGATGGACGCACCGTCGCCCTTCTCAACGGCTCGGTCCGCTTCCTGGAGGCGCTCGGCGCCTGGCCGAGGATCGTCGCGGAGGCGGCACCGCTCGAGACCATGCGGATTATCGACGACACGGGCAGCCTGTTCCGTCCCCCGCCGGCTTCCTTCCGGGCCGGTGAAATCGGCCTGGATGCCTTCGGCTGGAACGTCGAGAACGCCACTCTGGTCGAGAAGCTGGCCGAAGCGGCTCAGGATTGCGAGAATCTGACTCACGTGCCGGAATTCGCAACCGGCTTCGAAGCGGACGGGACCGAAGCCACACTGACCCTGGCCGATGGCACGACCATCAGGGCAAGCCTTGTCGTTGCCGCAGATGGGCGCAATTCCAGGCTACGCCAGATTGCTGGAATCAGCACCCAAACCTGGTCCTACCCGCAATCGGCCGTGACCGTCATCCTGGCCCATGACCGGGACCATCGGGTCACCTCGACGGAGTTTCATACCCGTTATGGGCCGTTCACCCTGGT
>JAJFBI010000552.1 GCA_020697385.1 Microvirga sp.
AGCTGCGTGCCGCAGGCGGTGCAGATGAAGGCTGGCATGAGGTCAGGATACGAAGCCCTCGCTGGCTGGCACCAGCCGGGCTGCTTGTTAGGCGCCCAGAACCCTTAGAGCCACTCCGTTAGCTTCGTCCACCGCCGCTTCGTCTGGCCTCCTTCAACCCGCCGACCTGGCTGTTCGGCCCGATGCCGATTCGAGCACCTCCTTCACCATCTCGGGGTCAAGCGCCGAGGTCCGCATGCGGGCGACACTCATCGATGCGCTTGCGGAGGCCGGCGTCGATCGGTTCATCCCCGCGCATGCGGCATGCGGGGGACACGTAGCAGAGCCGTTGCGGGTTCCAAGTTGTCGGTTCATCCCCGCGCATGCGGGGGACACACCATAGCCAGCGCCAGCAAGATCATCGACGGCGGTTCATCCCCGCGCATGCGCGGGACACTAGCCCCTCCTGCACTACACGCGTACATACCCCGGTTCATCCCCAGAGAAGAGCGCCCCTCCCTGTCCGGCAAGGGGGAGGAAGCGGAAGGGGAAGTGCGGCCTATGGCGTAGCACACCCTCTCGTGCTTCACTGCCGTCGAGAGCAGGTCAGCTCACGCGGGAGATGCTCATGAGGCGGCGGGAGGTCCTTCCTGGAGCCTGCCCTGTCGATAGCCTCCCATCGCAGGGAGGTGAGAGATGAGCCTTCGAGCTATCATACTGATCTTTGCGATCATTCTGTTCCCCGCACCTTTGTGGAGCCAAGACAAACGTGAACTGAGTTTGTCGATCAACGTCAGCGAAGACACGCCCTGGGGCCGGGCCGGAAAACGGTTCGCAGATGCGGTGAGATACCGGACTGGAGGGCGCATCCTCATCAAGCCCTACTTCGATGGTCAGCTCTTCAGAGGCCAGCAAACGACCGAGTTCAAGCTGCTTCAGGACGGTTTGGCTGAGTTCGCCATCGGATCGACCATTAACTGGTCTCCACAGGTCAAGGAATTGAACCTATTCGTGCTGCCCTTCATGTTTTCGCGCTTTTCGGAAGTGGACGCGGTGCAGGCAGGAGACCCCGGAAATCAGCTTTTCAGGGTGATCGAGCAAAACGGCGTCGTGCCCCTCGCCTGGGGCGAGAACGGCTTCCGGGAACTGACGAACTCCGTGCGCCCGATCCGCCGCCCGGACGATCTGCATGGCCTCAAGATCCGCAGTGTCGGCGTTCCGCTTCTAATCGAGACCTTTCGGGCGCTTGGCACAGAACCAGTCAGCTTGAATTGGGATGAGGCGCAGAGTGCATTTCGTGATGGCACGGTCGATGGTCAGGAAAACCCGGTGGCGCTGATCGTCCCATACCGGCTTTACATAGCGCACAAGCACATCACGCTTTGGCACTACGTCATTGATCCATTGATCTTGGCGGTGAGCGCCAAGACGTGGGCGAGTCTCAGCGCGGCAGATCGCGCCATGCTGCGAGAAGCCGCCCAGGCGGTTATGGGCGAGCAAAAGAAGGAGGCGCGAGAGGGGCTCGACGATACCTCGGCCGTCGTGCATGTCTTGCGTGAGGTTTATGGAATGGACGTCGTTCACCTTACAGCCGACGACCTAAATGCATTTCGCGATCAAACCCGACCTGTGTACGCCAAGTGGGCTGGCGAGATTGGCTCCGATTTGGTCCGGTCGGCCGAGGAAATTGTCGCGAGTAGCAAGTAAGAACCGGCTCGACAAAGTGATCAGTGACGGCCGCAAGGGACGCCGGAGGGTAGGCTCGGATCGCGGCTTTCGTGACGGGTTGCATCGACGGTCAGCAAAACAGTCGTCTGGACGGAGCTCAGCGCGCCGCCAGCGCCGATGGCGAGCGCCGTCGCCGCCATCGACACATTATCTGGAGCCTCCCACAAAGTGTATCCGTCGTAGTCGCCGAAGGCATACCAAAAACCGTGCAACTTTCCGCCGACACCTTCGATGTACTCCTTTGCTGCCTCTCGGCGATCCTCAGGGTTCTGAATGAGCTTCGCCCATGTTTCGGGCGTGTAACTGAACCGTGTCAGGTATAAGGGCATAGCTCCTACTCCCTTGTTCGTCCCGTGGAGCGTTCTCAAAGGCGCCGATCAGCGTAGCGTGCCATTGGCCACTCTGCGCTACAAGCCGTCTGCGGTAGGGATTGGTCAGAGGCACGCAGCCTAGGAGCCCCACTCGCCCGATGATCGTAGCCGGGGCGCAGCGCGCCTTCTCCTAGCCGCTCGCCCACGCGCATGCTCTACTGAGCGGGCGAGAGCAGGTCCGCTTTCGCGGGAGGTGCTTATGAGGCGGCGGGAGTTTGTCGCGGTGCTCGGCGGCTCGGCTACGTGGCCGCTGATGGCACGCGCGCAGCAGCCGAGCGCACGCCAGCCGCGCCTCGGCATTCTCCTTTACAGCACGCCGAGGGGTGATCCTAACCTGGCCTCGTTCCTGCGCGCGCTTGGCGAACTGGGTTACGTGGATCGCCAGACCATCAACATTGAATACCGGTATGCGAAGGGTCGACCCGAGCGGCTTAACGATCTCGCGGCTGAGTTGGTTCGTCTCGAACCTGACCTACTATTCGGTCTCGGCGGGGACGTAAGCGTGCCCGCCGTTAGGGCAACATCGTCACTGCCCATCTTGTTCGGATCGAGCGCGGACCCGGTGCAGCTAGGCCTTGTGAGAAGCCTCGCCCGCCCTGAAGGAAATGCAACCGGCGTAAGCTTTCTTCTGGACGACCTTGCCTCCAAACGTATGGAGTACCTGAGGGAGGCGGCGCCGCGTATTTCGCGTGTCGCGTTTGTTTGGAACCCCGACCATCCCGACAATGAGCTTCCCGAGGCCCAACGAGCCGCCGCGACGCTAGGCGTCGAGTTGCATCAGCTGCCGGTCCATCGTCCTGAGGACATTGACGGTGCCTTGCGTGCCGCGAGTGCGGCGCGCGCAGATGCGCTCTACGTCGTATCGTCTCGCCAGACGGCGCGAGCTATTCCGAGGTTCGTCAGTTTTGCAACCAGCAGCCGCATCCCCCTCGCTGGCGGTTGGGGAGCATGGGCGAGGGAAGGCGGCCTGTTATCCTATGGCCCCAATCTCGATGAGATGATGCGATCCGTCGCCGGCTACGCCGATCGCATTCTTAGGGGTGCTAAGCCCGC
>JAJFBI010000553.1 GCA_020697385.1 Microvirga sp.
TTCGACGATCTCGTGAACCTGCCTGCCTCGCGCCTGTCAGCGCTGCTCATCATTGCGGCGGCAGCATTGAACACAGGCGCCTCTCCTCGCAATGCCCTGCGCGCCGTTCGGCGCGACGCCTCGCACCACCGCTCGCCCAATGCAGGCTGGCCCGAGGCCGCGATGGCGGGAGCCCTGGGCTTGAGGCTCGCGGGACCACGCGTCTATGGCGACGTTCGCGTCGAGGACCGCTGGATGGGCGACGGGCGCGCGGAGGCAACGGCAGACGACATCGATCTTGCGCTGACGCTCTATCGCACGGCCTGTGGATTGCTGTTCGGTCTGGCCGCAGGATTAGCGCTGCTGGGATGGTTCATCGTGCGCTGATCGCCAGCAGCCGCTCGCAATCGAGATGCGCTTCGAGATGATCAGCGAAGCGGTCGAGGATATCGTCTACCAGGGTCTCATAGGCGAGATCGCTCGTCTCGGCGCCGAGCAGCCTGAGCCACCGAGCGCGCTGCAGGTCGTCCGCGAAGAGGCCGTGCACATAGGTGCCCACCACGCAGCCATCCGCCGAGACGGCACCATCCGCCTGCCCGTTCGACAATCGTGCGAAGGGCTGCCGCAGAGCGTCGGGACCAGATGTCTCGCCGATATGCATCTCGTAGCCGGAGAGCGGCACGCCATCGACCGTGGTGCCTGTCACGGCCTCAAGCCGTTTCTTCGCCGTGAGCGTGGTCGCGACGTCGAGAAGCGCTAATCCCTCGATGGAGCGGCCCGCCTCGCCCTCGATGCCGGCGGGATCGTCGATGCGCGTCCCCAGCATCTGGTAGCCGCCGCACAGCCCGAGCACACGCCCGCCCCGGCGCACATGCGCCTTGAGGTCGATGTCCCAGCCCTGCCGGCGAATGAAGAGGAGATCATCGATGGTGGTTTTGGAACCGGGCAGCAGGACGAGCGCCGCGTCGGCAGGAAGCGCCTGCCCGGGTTCGACCAGAACCACCTCCACGCCCGGCTCCTCGCGCAAGGGATCGAGATCGTCGAAATTGGAAATCCATGGCGTCACCGGCACGGCGATGACGACCGAGCCCTTGCGCCCCTCGCGCCGCAATCCCAGGCCGTCCTCCGCCGGCAGGCGGGCGGCGTCGGCAAAGTGCGGCACGAGGCCGAGCGCTGGCCAGCCGGTGCGCTCTGCCACAAACTGCATGCCGCTGTCGAACAGGGCTGGATCGCCGCGAAAGCGGTTGACGATGAAGCCGCGGATCATCGCGGCATCGGCCTCGTCGAGCACCGCCTTGGTGCCGACAAGGCTCGCGATCACGCCGCCCCGGTCGATATCGCCCACGAGCACCACGGGCACATTCGCCGCGCGGGCAAAGCCCATATTGGCGATGTCGCCGGCCCTCAAGTTGACCTCCGACGCCGAGCCCGCGCCTTCCACGAGCACGAGGTCGGCCTCGGTCGAGAGCCGCCCGAAGCTGTCGAGCACCGCCTCCATGAGGCGCGGCTTCCAGGCTTGGTATTCGCGCGCCTTCGCCGTGCCGACCACCCGCCCCTGCACCACCACCTGTGAGCCGATCTCGCTCTGGGGCTTCAGCAGCACCGGATTCATGTGCACGCTTAGCGCCACGCCCGCCGCCCGCGCCTGCAGCGCCTGGGCGCGGCCGATCTCGCCGCCATCGGCCGTGACGGCGGCGTTGTTGGACATATTCTGCGGCTTGAACGGCCGGACCCTCAAGCCCTTGCGCGCAAAGACCCGGCACAGGCCCGCCACCAGGAGCGACTTGCCCACATTGGAGCCGGTGCCCTGCACCATGAGGGTGCGCATCTAGAACTCCACGCCTTCCTGGGCCTTCACGCCGGCGGCGAAATGGTGCTTCACCAGGGTCATCTCGGTCACGAGATCGGCTGCCTCGATCAGCTCCGGCTTGGCGTTGCGCCCGGTAACAACGATGTGGAGGTCGGGCCGGCGCTGCTTCAGGGTCTCGACCACCTCGGCGAGCGGAAGATATTCATAACGCAGCGCGATGTTGAGCTCGTCGAGCACCAGGAGGCGGATGTCCTCACGAGCCATCAGCTCTTTCACCTTCTCCCAGGCGCGTTCCGCCGCCGCCACGTCGCGGGAGCGGTCCTGGGTCTCCCAGGTGAATCCCTCGCCCATGGTGTGCCATTCGACCTGATCACTGAACCGATCCAGAGCCATCCGCTCCCCGGTCTCCCAGGCGCCCTTGATGAACTGGACCACACCCACCTGGAAACCGCGCCCGAGCGCCCGGAGCATCAGCCCGAAGGCTGCCGTCGACTTGCCCTTGCCGGGGCCGGTATGGACGATGAGGAGCCCCTTCTCGACAGTCTTGGAGGCGACCTCCCGGTCCTGCACTTCCTTGCGCTTGATCATCTTGGCGCGGTGGCGCGCCTCTTCGTCCTGGGACATCCCGGCCTGCTTTCCTGTGGAAGGGCCGCACCATGAACAGGCTGCGACCCGATTTCAAGGCCGGCCGCTCCCGATGCCCAGGCTTGAAACATCCCTCCCGGCCAGATAAGCATGGAACTGACGGTGCCCCGGCAACGGGGTGAAAAGGGAATGCGGTGAGACACCGCGGCTGCCCCCGCAACTGTAAGCGGCGAGCCTTCGCTCCAAATGCCACTGGGCCTCAAAGCCCGGGAAGGCGGCGAAAAGCATCGACCCGCGAGCCAGGAGACCTGCCGTCAGCCTTAGCTTCTATCGGGTCTGTCGGACGGGGTGTGCCGACGGTGACCGTAGTCGAATGACCCTCGTCGTTCGGTTCCGTCCGTGGAAGCGCACCAGACTCGAACCATGAGTCTCCCGACGGAGAGAACGATGACCGCACCGATTCTGCCCAAGACTGGCCTCCTCGCCCTGGCGCTCGCCGGTATTGCCGCCGCGACCCCGGCCCTTGCCCACCATCCCATGGGCGGCATGATTCCGGCCACCTTCACGCAGGGCCTGCTCTCGGGCCTCGGCCATCCGGTCATCGGTCTCGACCATCTCGCCGCCCTCGTGGGCGTCGGCCTCGTCGCCTCGCGCTTTGCCCGCGGCCTCACGCTTCCGGTCTTCTGGATCGTGGCCATGGCGGCCGGCGTCGGCGTTCATCTCGCCAGTGCGAACCTGCCCTATGCGGAGGCCCTTCGCTCTGGTCGCGGCTCTCTTCGCCGCTGGCGGCGCCCTGCATGGCTATGCCCTGGGTGAAGCCATCATCGGTGCGGAAGCCACCCCGCTCGCCGCGTATCTCATCGGCCTCGTGGCGGTTCAGACGGCGCTGACCACGGGCATCGCCCTCGCGGCCCGTTCGCTCGCCAAGGGTCCGCTTGCCGTTCCCTCGCTCCAGCTGCGCCTCGCCGGTCTCGCGGTCGCCGTGACGGGCGTCGCGGCCCTCGCTCTGCCCGCCTTTGCCTGAGCGGATCGGCTCACGAGCGATGACCTCATCCCCTGAGGAGATCTGCCTGCATGTCTGCGTCACCTGCCGTCAGGCAGGTGGCCCGGACGACAAGGCGCTCCGGCCCGGTGCAATCCTTCACCGGGCGCTGACCGAAGCACTTGAGCACCCCGATGCGCCGAAGGTACGCGTCGAGCCGGTCGAGTGCCTCTCGGTCTGCAAGCGCCCCTGCACCATCGCGGTCTCCGGCCCCGGTCGCTGGACCTACATCTATGGCGATCTGAGCCCCGAAACCTCGGTGGAGACCATTCTCGACGGCCTGCGCCGCTATGCGGCAACCTCGGACGGCCTCGTGCCCTGGCGCGAGCGGCCGGAAGCGTTCCGAAAGGGCGTTGTCGCCCGCATTCCCCCGTTCAAGACAGACAGCGCGGCCTGAACACGCCGCCGAAAGGCAAGCCTTCATGAGCGATCTCTCGAAGATCCCCTGCACGATCATCACCGGATTCCTGGGCGCCGGCAAAACCACCCTGGTGCGGCACTTGCTGGAAAACGCGAACGGACGCCGCCTCGCGGTTCTCGTGAACGAGTTCGGCGATCTCGGCTTCGACGGCTCCTTCATCGAGGGCTGCGGCATTGAAGGCTGCACGCAGGACGACATCGTGGAACTGCCCAACGGCTGCATCTGCTGCACGGTAGCGGACGATTTCGTCCCGGCCCTGAACACGCTGCTCAACCGGCCGAACCCGCCCGAGCACATCCTGATCGAGACCTCCGGACTCGCGCTGCCGAAGCCGCTCGTGCGCGCCTTCAACTGGCCCGACATCCGCTCCCGCGTGACGGTGGACGGCGTGATCGCCGTGGTCGATGGCCCCGCCGTCGCATTGGGCGCCTTCGCCGATGATCCGGATGCGCTTGAAGCCCAGCGCGCGGCGGACACCTCCGTCGACCATGAAAACCCACTCGAGGAGGTGTTTGAGGATCAGCTTCTCTGCGCCGATCTCATCATCCTCAACAAGACCGACCAGATGCAGGCCGGCGACAAGGGTAAGGTTCTGGCGGAGATCAACGAGCACCTGCCCCGCGCCGTGAAGGTGATCGAAGCCGCTCACGGCAAGGTGGACCCGACCGTGCTGCTCGGCATGGGCGCCGCGGCAGAGGCCGATCTCGACGCCCGCCCCTCACATCACGAGACGGAGGACGATCACGACCACGACGATTTCGAGAGCATTGCGATCCCCGTCGATGCCGTTGAGACCCCGGAGGCCCTCGTCGCTCGCGTCGAGCGCGCTGCCGAGGCCGCCGGGGTGCTGCGCATCAAGGGCTTCGCGCCCGTGAACGGCAAGCCCATGCGTCTTGTGGTGCAGGGCGTCGGCCAGCGCGTTGCGCATCACTTCGACCGGCCGTGGAAGGCGGACGAAGCACGTGACGGGCGCATGGTAGTGATCGGCCTGAAAGGCTTCGACGTGAAGGCCGTCGAAGCCGCCTTGCGCGCGGGATAGCATGCACCTCCTTCCGGTCACAACGATCTCCCTTGAGGAAGGCCAGGAGGCGATCGACCTCCAGCAGCCTCCGGGGGATATCGTCGTCCTCTCCTTCGCGGACAGTGACCTCGGCGCGCTGGCGGCGGCCCATCGGCTGAAGGCGGGCGGCCCGTCGCTGCGCCTCGCATCCTTACGCCGCCTGCGCCATCCTCTCTCGGTCGACCTCTACATCGAGAAGACGGCATCAAAGGCACGCTTCGTGCTCGTGCGCTGCCTCGGCGGGCTCGATTACTGGCGCTACGGATTGGAGCGGCTGTCCGCAGCTTGCCGCTCCCACAGTGTGAAGCTCGCGGTGCTGCCGGGCGACGACCGGCCCGACCCGCGGCTTGCCGCCTACGCGACCGTTTCGCGAGAACTCTGCGATACAATCGAAGCCTATTTTCAGGCCGGCGGCGTCGACAACATGAGCCGCCTGCTCGCCCGCATCGGTACAGAGATCGGCGAAGCAAATGCTGCCATCGAGCC
>JAJFBI010000052.1 GCA_020697385.1 Microvirga sp.
GATACTCGGTGAAGCCCAGCTCCGGGTGCCGGTGCAAGTCCCGGCGAAACGCCAGCCAGTCGGGCAGGCGGCGCAAGATGAAGGGGTCGGTCCCGCTCACGACGCCGTGTTGCCGCCGAGTAGCGAGATGGGCTCCCTCATGTCGGTGGTTGGGCCGAGCTCTAGCAGCATCTCCTGAAGGCGGTATGCCGCGCTAGCGCCGATCACCGGCTCGGCCTGGGAGCGGAACTTCTCTTCGATACCTCCTGGCGGCCAGGGCGACACCACCCCCCCGCGCGCAACCGCGACGCGACGCTCCACGCGCCGGCCGTCGGTGGTCGCGATGCGGACGATCGACATGGTCTTACGCTCGTCACTGAAATGCCGCCGCTGAGCCTCCTCGTCAACGGAGAGCACCACCTTGTCGGCGAGCGCCTGGATTGCCGGATCGTCGATGGTGGCTTGGGCGTACCAATCCTTGCCCTTCGGCAGGCCGGCGATCGCGACCGCTATGGTCCAGGGCAGGCTGAACTCGCCGTCGATCATCGTCTTCGGCCGACGATCGGCGAAGTTGGTGACCACATCCTCGAAGCTGCCGACCTCGACGGTCTCGATTTTCGCAGCGGTCAGCTCTTCGTCCCGCATCAACCCCTCAGTGGCTTCGAGCGCAGCATGGACCCAGCGGCAGGCGGGGTATGGCTTGAAGCTGAGCTCCTGCACCGTCCAGCGCGTTCCGAGCCGATCGGTCAAGCGCGAGAAATCGCAGCGGTCCGAGCCCGCCATAATCCAGAACCCGTTCTCGCCATCGAGGATGTCGCGGCTGCCCTGCCAACCAGCGGCGGCGAAGAGCGCCGCCTTTACGCCCGCTTCGGCCGGCGCCGCGACGACGTCTTTCGGCGAGGCGAGCGGGCGGTCGCGCCAGTTCCACTTTCGCGCCGCCGGAACCGTCGACAAGGTCCCGGCGAGGCCGAACGCGTTGTGGAAGGCAGCTGTGTCGAGGCCGAGCAGGCGGGCCGTTGTGACGGCGGCGCCAAAGGCTTGGTGCACGGCTACCCCCCACACTTGGGCGTGCCGCTGCGGCGTCGGCTGAATGGCTTCAATTATCCGGTTCGCCGCCTCGTAACCCGCGACCACCGCGCTCAAGAAATCCGCGCCCGATGCTCCTTTGTGCTCGGCGGCCGCAAGGGCGGCCGGCACGACCTTCGCGCCGGGATGACCCATGCCCTTGCCGTCGCGCTCGAAAGCATCGTCGTAGTCGAGCACGTTGGCGTGGATACTGTTCATGAACGCGGCGAGCGGCATCGAGGTGCGACCGCCGGCGCCGACGAGCGTCGCTTGGGGCACGCCGCCAAGCGCCTTAACGACGTGGCGCGTGCGCTGCGCGAACTCGGTTTGCGACCCACCAAGCATGCAGCCGATGCTATCGAGTACGGCGCGTCGAGCTGCCTCACGGGCCGGCTCGGAAATGTCACTCCAGGCCAGGGAACGCGCGAACTCGGTCAGCCGCCAGGTGGCATTCGATCCAGGCATGTCGCTGGCCCAACCCTGCTTGTCATCCGGGGCGCTTTGGTATCCTGTATTCGACTATCCAACCGGAGCCAATCGTGCGTCGCAAGGAGGGTGCCTTTGCCGATTGTGATGCCGAATGACCTGCGTCTCGAGGAGATGATCGCCGCGATGAAGCGTCTTCTGAAGACGAGCGCGCGCATGTACATGCATCTCACTAAGACGACGATCAGCCGCTTCGGGCGGCAGGGCGAGATGACGATCCGCCTTGGCCTCCGCTCCTATGGCCACTGGCGGGGCACCGAGATGCGCCAGGCCCATCACGCGATGGGCCTCGAGATCAACATGAAGAACCTGATCGGCTGCTGGGACAACGCCAGCACGTACATCGTGAAGGACTCAATGGAGGCGGAGGGCAGCTACAAGCCCTACGATACGCGCTTCGACGTGCACTACTGCCCCGCTGCCGAGGCCTGGCAAGACGCCGAGTTCCATCAGTGGGGGCACGTCTATTGCGACGAGTTCCACCAAGCCTGCGCCTCGACTTACCATCCGGACGGCAACGTAGTCATTCCGCAGAACCTGATGAAAGGCGACGATCACTGCCACTTTCAGTGGATCATGCCGCCGAATTCCGAGAAGCTCGAGCTGGGCGAACCGACGGAGCTAGGGCGACGGCTTGCGCGCGACTATTCGGCTAACACAGAGATCGAAGCGGCATGGCGGTCACTCAAACGAAGTAACCGACTCGTCGGCGGCCGCTTCTACACGCATGCCAGCGTCATCCTCGAGCGGCATGGCGCGGAGGGTCGCGAAGCGATCCTCGAGGCTCTTGCGAATTGGGGTGCCGAGCGGGGGAGGCTCCTTCGCCGCGAGCATGAGGAGCAAGGGATCGAGCCGACCCTCGCGAACTTCATTAGGTATCATGACATGCCGGCGAGCATGGTCTGGCGCCACAGCGTCACGCTCCAGCCTGTAGGCGCGGTCATCGACATCGCGGAGACCCCGCACGAAGAGGCATGGGAGGACCTGCACGCGATGGAGCTCGGCGCACTCTGGTATGAGGGCTCCTATGCAGCGATGGCGCGGGCCTATCTGCCCGGGCTCTCGGCGATCTGGACGAAGCTCCGGTCGAAGGGTGATCCGGTGAATCGACTTGAGCTGAAGCTCCAGTGAGCGGAACGGGCAAAGGAGGGGCAAATGACCGTCGATCGCGCATCGTCCATCACGCGCAAGGATTTCCTGGCACTCCTCGGCGGGGGTGTGCTCGCCGCAGCGCCGTGGCCGGCAGGCCGGGTCGCCGCCCAGGGCTCCGGCGTGCTCAAGATAAGCTTCCGGTCCTCGCTTGTGCGGCTTGACCCGGCCTTCACTGTCTCGAGCGACGAATACGTCGCTACCCAGACCATCTTCGACAACCTGACGCGGCTCGACGCCAACCTACGCCCGATTCCGGGCCTTGCCGAAGAATGGAGCTCGCCCGACGGCGGAAAGAGCTGGCTGTTCAAGCTGCGGAGCGGCGTCCGTTTCCACCATGGCCGCGCACTCGAAGCCGAGGACGTGGTCTTCAGCATGCAGCGCGTACTCAATCCAGCCAATGCGTCGCCGGGCCGCCGTGCGCTCGGCCCTATTGTGGAAGTGACTGCGCCGGATGCGTCCACCGTGAAGTTCACGCTCGAGGGCCCGTTCGCCGAGTTTCCGGCCATCCTGACCGGGACCTTCGGAAGGATCGTGGCCCGCGATGCTGTCGACAGCCTCAACCAGAAGCCGATCGGCACGGGCCCATTCCGTTTCGTCGAGTGGGTGCGTGGCCAGCATCTTAAGCTCGAGCGAAATGCGGAATACTGGATGCCGGGCCTGCCCAAGCTCAACGAGGTCTGGCTCGTGAGCTACCCGGCGCAAGCTGCCGAGCAGTCGGCCCTTGCGACGGGCGAAACGCAGATGATGTGGGACATCCCGCTGAGCCTCGTTCCGGTGGTCAGCCGGTTGTCGAACGTGCAGGTGACAGAGATCCCCTCGACGGGCTTTCAGCCGATCGCGATGCGCAGCGACCGTCCCCCGTTCAATGATGCCCGCATCCGGCGCGCGGTCAAGCAAGCCATAAACCGCGAGCAGGTTATGCGCTTCGTCCTGCAGGGGCGGGGCGTGGTGGCCCAGGACACGCCGGTCGCGCCATCGAGCGCGTTCTACGCCAACGTTTCTGCGCCCCCTTATGACGTAGCGGCGGCGCGCAAGCTCATGAGCGAAGCAGGCCATTCAGGTGGCTTCCCCCTTCGCCTCTTCGCGTCCAACGAGCGCGCCGGCTGTATTGAGACGGCACAGGTCGTGAAGCCGATGCTCGAGGCCATCGGCATCAAGATCGAGATCCAGCAGGTACCCTGGGACCGCTTCAATGCCGAGGTCTGGAAAAAGGAGACCTTCTTCGTCAGCAATTGGGTAGGCCGGCCAACCATCGACGAGCAGCTCTATCCATACTTCCACAGCACGGGTTCCTGGAACGAGTACAACTACGCGGACCCGGAGGTTGACCGACTGCTAGACCAGGCGCGACGCGAGCTCGATTTGTCCGCGAGGCGCGGGCTGTATGGTAAGGTCCAGGAAAAGCTCGCCTATGACGGTCCGGCAATTATTCCGTACTTCTCGAACTACGCGACGGCACGCGTGAGGGGCCTTCAGGGCGTGCCCGTAAGTCCGCTGAAGTGGGTCGATCTTCGCGAGGCGCAGCTGACGGGATGACTGCGGCACGAGCCGCCGCGGCGGCGGGGGCGGGGCTTGAGAAGCGTTCTACGGCAGGTCGCGATCCGCGCGCTTTGGGCGATCGCCACTCTGATCTTCACCTCGATTCTCGTCTTCACGGCGACGCAGCTCATGCCGGGCAACGTCGCGCAGCTAATTCTCGGGCAATTCGCGAGCCCGGAGGCGATCACCGCGCTTGAGGTGCGCCTGGGCCTCGATCGTCCGGCGATTGTTCAGTTCGGGTCCTGGTTCGGCGGGATCATCCGCGGTGATTTCGGCGTCTCACCGCGGATGGAGGTGCCGATCGCGCCGATCCTCATCCAGCGGCTCGGTCATTCGTTGGTGCTGGCCGGGCTTTCGCTATGCCTCGTCGCGCTCATTGGCATCACGCTCGGAACCATTGCTGCCTTAAGGCGGGGGCGCGCTCTCGATCGGGTGCTAACCGGCGCTTCGCTAGTCGGCATCTCGATGCCGGAGTTCGTGACCGGCAGCCTGCTCATCCTCTTCTTCGCCGGCATCCTGCCGGTCTCGGGCTTCGCCCCGCCCCAGGAGGGGCTCTGGCGCTGGCTCTCGCATCTCGTGCTGCCGGTCCTGAGCCTTACCTTCATCATGCTGGCCCATGTAATGCGGACGGCGCGTGTCTCTATGATCGAGGCGCTTGGCTCGCCTTATGTGCGCACGGCCGTGCTGAAGGGACTGCCAAAGCGTACAGTGGTGCTCAAACATGCGCTCAGGAACGCACTTCTGCCGACCGTGACGGTCATCGGCATCAATGTCGGCTACTTAATCGGCGGCGTGGTCGTCGTCGAGCTGGTCTTCTCCTATCCAGGTCTCGGGCGCCTTACCGTCTTCGCCGTCCAGAACCGCGACATACCTCTGATTCAGGCCTGCACCCTGACGATGGCCGGCATCTACATCCTCGCGAGCTTCACCACCGACATGATCTATCTCGCCTTGAACCCTCGGCTCCGGGCCGAATGATGGACGCGGCGGCGGATCGGCGAACGCGGCGGGCCGATCTCGGCCTTCGTCTTGGCATCATCGCTCTCGGCGTCGTCCTCGTCCTTGTTTTCGCTGCACCGATGCTCCTGCCTTTCGATGCCGAGACCATGTCGGCCGACGCCATTCTCTCGCCGCCCGACGTGCGGCATTGGCTCGGTACCGATCACCTCGGCCGAGACGTCTTCGCCCGGACGGTGCTGGGCGGGCGCTCGACGCTGGCCCTCGCGGTCGCCGCGACCGCACTTGGCGTCGGGATCGGCGCGAGCGTTGGCATGGTCGCGGGTTACAAGGCCGGGCTGATCGACAATCTGCTCATGCGTACAAGCGACGCTGTCATGGCCCTGCCGTCGCTCGTTCTCGCCATGCTGGTAATGGTGGCGGTGGGCAGCGGCCCCGCCGCGATCCTGCTTGCGATTGTGCTAATTTTCGCGCCACGCGCCGCGCGCATCACGCGCAGCGTCGTGCTCAACGTCGCGCGCCTTGATTTCGTGGCCGCGGCGAGCGTCGTCGGCGAGAGCCAAACCTCCGTCCTCGTGCGCGAAATCCTGCCGAACGTCTGGCCCAACATCCTGGTCGAGGCATGCCTGCGCTTCTCCTACGCGATTCTGCTGATCAGCGCGCTGGGCTATCTCGGGATCGGCATCCAGCCGCCGACGCCCGACTGGGGACTGATGATCTCCGAGGGTGCGGCTTACATCACGGCGGCCCCCTGGATGATCTTCGGTCCGGCGCTCGGCATCGTTCTCGCTGTGATCAGCGTCAACATTGTTGGCGACGGGCTGCAAGAGCGCATCGGAGCGCGGCTCCGCAGGACGACCGCGCATGTCTGACGCGCTTCTCTCGATCGAAAACCTTTGGGTCAAATACCGGCAGGGCCTAAGTGCGGTGGCGGCTGTGCAGGGCGTGTCGCTGACGCTCGCGGCCGGCGAGATCGTCGGGGTGGTCGGCGAATCCGGCTCGGGCAAGAGCAGCATCGGATATGCCGTGATGGGCCACCTCGGCGGTGCCGGGCACGCGAGCGGCATGCTCAAATTCGACGGCATCGACCTGCTTCGCATGGACGAGGCCGGCTGGGCCCGCTTGCGCGGCCGCCGCATGGGGATGGTCTATCAAGAGCCGCAGTCAGCTCTCAATCCGGCCTACACGATCGGCGAGCAGATCGCGGAAGGCCTGAGATACCACATGGGCCTCTCGCGACAGGCGGCGCATGGGCGGGCGGTCGAATGGCTCGAGCGGGTGCATCTGCCGGACCCGCATGCGATTTACCGGCGTTTCCCGCACCAACTCTCGGGCGGGCAGCTCCAGCGCGCCGTCATCGCCATGGCCTTCGCGACCGAGCCGCAGCTCGTGATTATGGACGAGCCGACCACCGGACTCGACGTGACCACGCAGGCGCGCATCCTCGATCTCGTGGCCGATCTGCGCGACCGCACCCGCGTGGGCATCCTCTATGTGAGCCACGACCTCCGAGTCGTCGCCGACCTATGCGAGCGAGTGATCGTCATGCACCGCGGCCTGGTCGTTGAGGAGGGCCCCGCCGTGAAGGTGCTCACGCGGCCGACCGCGAGTTACACGAAACGCCTCGTCGCCTCGATTCCGGACCTTCACCGCCGGCGGACCCTCCTACGCGACAATACGGGGGACGGGGAAGGCGCGGTCTGCGTGCGCGAGCTGCCGCTCGTACCTCAGGAGCGCCGCGCGGCCCCGACTCTGCTTCAGACGCGAGGCCTCGGAAGGACCTATCAGTCACATGGGCGGGCGACGGTCGCCTGCAAGGAGGTGACCATTGATGTGCGGGCCGGCGAATCGGTCGCGCTTATCGGTGAGAGCGGGTCGGGTAAGACGACCGTCGCCAAGTGCGTTCTGGGGCTCGAACGGCCGAGCCGGGGAGAGATCCTGCTGGACGGTGCTCCGCTGCCGGCGTCGGTGCACGACCGTCCGCCCGCGCTCCGCCGCCGCATCCAGATCGTGTTCCAGAATCCGGACGGCTCGCTCAATGGCCGGCGCACGGTTCGCCAGACGCTGCGCCGGCCGCTGCTGATCCATTGCCGCGCGCGCACCACTGAGGAGGCGGATGGCCTCAGTGCGGAGCTCCTCGCCTCCGTGGACCTGCCACAGGCCTATCTGGACCGCTACCCGCACGAGCTGAGCGGCGGGGAGAAGCAGCGCGTCGCCATCGCCCGCGCGCTCGGGGCCGAACCTGATCTCATCGTTTGCGACGAACCCGTGTCGGCGCTCGACGTGTCCGTCCAGGCCACCGTGCTGGACCTTTGTCGCCGGCTCCAGGCGGAGCGTGGTCTTGCCTTTCTTTTCATCACGCATGATCTCGGCGTCGTGCGCCAGATTGCCGAGCGCGCCGTGGTTATGCTGGAGGGAAGCATCTGCCATATCGGCAGCGTCGACTCGCTCTTTGCCGCCGACGCCCACCCTTACGTGAAGAACCTGATCGCATCGATCCCGGGACGTCGGTTTGGCGCTCGTCGGCCGCCCGAGGTCCCCGTCGCGTAGCGAGTTAAGGAGAGCAGCATGGCCTCGATCAGTAGAACGGATGGGCTCGGCGCCCAGGGAAACCGTTACGAGACAGGCCGCCTCGACCTGCCTTTCGTCGGGCTCTGCACCTTCGGCAAATGGCCCTATCACGTCGACTGGGACAGCATCGACGCCGACGTGGCGGTGCTCGGCGCTCCTTACGACATGGGCACGCAGTGGCGCGCCGGCGCCCGCTTCGGCCCACGCGCGATCCGCGAGGCTTCGACACTGTTCTCTTTCGGCCATGGTGGCGCCTACGACCATGAGGACGACGCCGTCTATCTGCCGATAGATCGCTTCCGCCTAGTGGACATCGGGGACGCGGACATCGTCCACACGGACACCCCGAAGAGCCATGCGAACATCGAGCACGGGGTGCGCAAGATCCTCGCCGCGCGTGCGCTGCCAGTCGTGCTTGGTGGCGACCATTCCGTCAACATCCCCTGCATCAACGCCTTCGAAGGACATCCGGGCTTCCACGTCGTGCAGATCGACGCCCATCTCGACTTCGTCGACGAGCGCCACGGCGTGCGCTACGGGCATGGCAGCCCGATGCGGCGCGCGGCGGAAAAGCCTTACGTCACCGGGCTCACCCAGATCGGTATCCGCAACGTCTCGTCGACCGCCCGCGAGGGCTACGACGACGCCCGCCGCATGGGCTCCGACTTCCTTTCCGTGCGCCAATTCAGGCGCGCGGGCGTTGACGCCGTGCTCGAGCGGATTCCGGCAGGCCGGCCCTGCTATGTCACTATCGACATCGACGGCTTCGATCCTTCGATCGCACCCGGGACGGGCACGCCCTCGCACGGAGGCCTCCTCTATTACGAGGTGCTTGAGCTTCTTGCGGGCCTTGCACGGCGTTCTCCAGTCATCGGCATCGATCTCGTCGAGGTGGCGCCGGATTACGACCACACCGGCAGCACGGCCATCCTCGCGGCGCAGATTCTGATGAACGTCATCGGCCGTGTGATGCACCACCGCGACCGATTCTGACCTATCGTGCGCCGGCGATGATGATCCAGAACCCCATCACCTGGCCAAACGGAGCGCGATGCGCTTGCTGCATCACCTTCGACATGGATGCGGACAGCCTTATCCATGTCGAGCATCCGAGGGACGGCCATCGCCGCGTCTCGGCGATCTCGATGCTTCGCTACGGGCCGACAGTTGCGGTCCCGCGCATTGTTGAGACGTATAAGCGCCTGCAGCTGCGCCAGACCTTCTTCGTTCCGGCCTGGTGCATCGAGACCTATCCGGCCGCGGTCGAGGCCATCCTGGAAAGCGGCAGCGAACTCGCGCACCACAGCTGGATCCACGAGAATCCGATCGAGCAGACAGCGGAGGAAGAGGCGCACTGGCTCGATCGGGGCATTGCCGTAATCGAGCGGGTGTCCGGGCGCAAGCCTCGCGGCTGGCGGGCGCCGCTCTATAATTTCTCCGATCGCTCGCTCGATTTCCTCATCGCGCGGGGCTTCACATACGACGCGTCGCTCATGGGCGACGACATTCCCTATCTCATTGAGAGCCGGGCCACGGGCAAGCGCCTTGTTGAGATTCCGAGCCATTGGGGCCTCGACGACTGGCCCCAATACGTCCATGCGATCGACCTCGACTACGTCATGCCCGTGCGTGCGCCGAGCCAAGGCTTCGCGGTCTATGTGCAGGAGTTCGAGTCCGCCTATCGCCATGGCGGCTTGTGGGTCCCGGTGGTGCATCCCTTTGCGAGTGGACGCTTGAGCCGCTGGGATGTCTTTGCCCAGTTCTTGGAGAAGGTGCTGGCGAGGGGCGATGTGTGGTTCGCGCCCATGGAGGAGATTGCCGCCCACGTCACAGCGCTCACAAACTCCGGCGCGTACTCGCCTCATATTGAGCTTATCCCGCAATACGATCGCCCGGTTGGGCGCGTGTTCGGCGGCGGATAACCCTGACGCGGGCTTCCACCTTTCAGGTCATCGCGGCGCCGCCGTTCGGACCGATGCACTGGCCAGTGAAAAACGTCGCTCCAGGACCTGCAAGGAAGAGGATCGCGGCCGCAATCTCTTCGGGCCGCCCGATCCGACCCAACGGGTTCGTGATCTCAAGGGCTTGCTGATTAGCCGTCATGCTCTCGAAGCCAAGCAGGGGCGTGTCGGTCGGACCCGGTGCGACCGCGTTCACAAGTATGCGCGGGGCAAGCTCGCGCGCCCAGGAGCGAGTGAGGCCGAGCATCGCTGCCTTGCTGGCGGCATAAACCGAAGCATTCTGGCGCCCGACATAGGCGAGCTCGGAGGCGAGATTGATGATGCGCGCGCCATTCGTCAGGTGCGGCAGGGCTTCGCGCGTGACCAGAATTGCGCCGCGTACGTTTACGGCGAAATGCTGGTCAACCAGATCGGCCGTGGTTTCAGCGAGTGACGCCTCGCGTAGGATGCCAGCATTATTGACAAGGATATCGATTCCGCCAAGCCTACGTGCTGCCTCCGCTGTGCAAGCCTTAACTGCACCTTCGCTCGTTATGTCGCAGACAAGACATGGAAAGGGAGATGCTGTTTGCAGATCGAGCCCGATCACCTGCACGCCAGCCTCTGTCAGCGCGGTCGCTGTCGCAAGGCCAATGCCGCTGGCAGCGCCGGTAACCAGAGCTCGCTTTCCGGTGAGTGGCCGATCAGGCGGGCTGTTGTTCAGTGTCGGCATTCCTGATCTCGCTCCGCCTCTGGCGAGCCCAGGGGTTCGCTGGCGCACCACACCTTGGCCGAGAAGCTCGCCCGCGCGAAACCGCGCGATCGCGCTCGCTTCTCGCCAAACCAGACGGGAATGTCGCCGTAGCTCCTGTGCCGATACTCGTCCATTGGCGGGCCCTGAGGCACGTGCATCCTACTCGCTCATCGGGTCAGGACACCAGAAACCCTGCCGCCACCGGATCGTCGCGGTCGATCACCCACCGCGCCGTGCCGAGAAAACCTGCGGTTCCCTTTACGGTCGGCCTCACCGCGCGCACGCCGTTCAACTCCGTCTCGCCGATCAGGCAGCCTTCAAAAGTCCCGGTGCCGAGCAGGCCCTCGGAGCGGATCGTCTGCCCAATTTTGAGCTCGCCGCGCGCTTCGAACATCGCCATCATGGCGCTCGTGCCGGTCCCGCCGGGCGAGCGGTCGAGTTGGCCCGCGCTGAAGACGTGGACGCACTTGTAGTAGGCCCCCGGTATGGTGGGCTCGTGCCAAAGGGTCACGAAGTTCAGATTGTTGATGTGCTTCTCCGACGGATGCTG
>JAJFBI010000554.1 GCA_020697385.1 Microvirga sp.
AACCTGGCTCGCTACCTGGGGGCGGCCCGGACGCGGAGCGCTCGAGTTCAGCACGCCCCATGCTATCGCGGTGGATCGAACCGGCCGGCTGCTCGTCGGGGACCGTGAGAACAATCGCGTGCAGATTCTCGATCGTGCCGGTCGCTGGCTTGGAGAGATCGGCGGGCTGTACAAGCCGATGGCGGTCGAACCGACGCCTGAGGGCGGAATTCTCGTCACTGACCAGACCCCGAGGCTGTCGCTCTTTTCGCCCGATGGCGAGCTCATCGGCCGCTGCCGCACCTTCGGAACGGTTGGACACGGGCTCGGCCTCGCGCCTGACGGTGCAATCTTCGTGGCCGAGATGGGCCCCGACATGCTGACTCGCCTCTCACCTCTCTAGTCGAATCAGCTAGAGCCTCTCGTGAGCGCTCCTGAGGAGGCTGCGGCTGCCCCGATCGGCGTCGTTCAGCCATTCTGTTTTCGCCCGAGAATCCGCTAGGCGCCGGTACCAACGCCTACGAAAAATCTGCCGTGCGCTCGCAGAAAGGACTGGCGTTCGCTCGCGAACGGAGCATTGCTGTTGGTGCCGGCGGGTCGAGCCGAGGCGAGAGCATTAGGGCGAAAAGCCCTCCGAACCCCGCTGCCGAAAGGCGAATGGCGGGTCGCGGTGGTGCAGCAGGAGCTGCAATCACCGATGGAGGGCATCATGCCGAATCCCAAGCTCACCGACACGCAACTGATCATCCTCTCGTCCGCCTCGCAGCGCGAGGATGGCCTTGCGGTCCTGCCCGAGAAGCTCAAGGGCGGCGCCGCGAAGAAGGTCGTAATCAAGCTCCTTGACCAGGGTCTCCTCAAGGAGGTCCGGGGGAAGCGAGGCGAACCGCACTGGCGGGTGGACGAGAACGAGCACCCGATCGGCCTCAAGCTCACCCGGTCGGGCGAGCGCGCGATTCGGGGCGAGGAAGGCGCCGAGGCCGAAGAGGCGCCGACCCGGGAGGGCTTGAAGCAAGCCGCGATAGCATCGCCGCAGGCCCGCAAGAGCAAGACCGCTTCCCACAGCGGACCCCGGGAGGGCACGAAGAAGGAGCTTGTGCTCTCGCTTCTGAGCCGGCCTGAGGGAGCCACGATCGATGATCTGCTCAGCGCGACCAGCTGGCTTCCCCACACCACTCGGGCCGCGCTGACGGGCTTGCGCAAGGAAGGCTACGAGTTCGCGAAGCGCAAGAATGCGAACGGCAAAACGGTCTACAGGACCGAGAAGCACGGGCAGACCCGCGGCGCGAAGGAGGCAGGCTGATCGTGGCCCGTCCGACACAGGAACAGGTCGAGGCTGAGATCGCCCTACTGGGCGGCCTCAGCCTCGAGGCGCTTAGGGAGCGCTGGCATGCGCTCTACGGCAACCCAGCGCCGCGTTCGCTCCGGCGCGATTTCTTGATCCGCGCCGTGGCCTACCAGCTTCAGGTGAAGGCCTTCGGCCGCCTCTCGACAGCGACGAAGCGCAAGCTACGCGAGATCGCCATAGCGGCACGCGAGGGTCGGTTCGACGCCGGCCTCATCGCCCCTCGCGTGAAACCCGGCACCCGTTTGATCCGGGTCTGGAAGGGCGAGACCCACCACGTGCATGTGCTCGAGGACGGATTCGAGTGGAACGGCAGCCGCTACGGCTCGCTGTCGGTGATCGCAAAGGCGATCACCGGCACGAACTGGAACGGCTGGGTCTTCTTTGGGGTGAAGCGCCGGCCGTCCCGCAACAAGAATGCTTCGCTCGAGATGCGGCAGGCCAAGGCGCAACGGCGGGCGAGCGCTGCCCTTGGTGGCCAGGAGTTCGCGATCGCCTGAGCCGACCCGCTCGCAGGCGACCCGGTGCGCCATCTACACCCGGAAATCGAGCGAGGAGGGTCTCGATCGGGACTTCAACTCGCTCCACGCCCAGCGCGAGGCCTGCGAGGCCTACGTCACCAGCCAGAAGCACGAGGGCTGGCGGTTCTGCCCGCCACCTATGACGACGGGGGCTTCTCCGGCGGCTCGATCGAGCGGCCGGGGCTGCAGAAGCTCCTCGCCGACATCCAGTCCGGCGTCATCGACGTTGTAGTGGTCTACAAGGTCGACCGGCTCACCCGCTCGCTCACCGACTTCGCGAAGATCGTCGAGATCTTCGACCGGCACGGCGTCTCGTTCGTGTCGGTCACGCAGAGCTTCAACACCACGACCAGCATGGGGCGGCTAACCCTCAACGTGCCGGCCGCAGCCGGACAGCTACGATGCGGAATGGGAACGCAGGAGAGCTGAGCGCGAGTAAGGGCGCGCGGCAGACGCTTGATCCACACTCTTGCCGCACCGCCGGGCTAGCAAGACCGGCCGATAGCGTAGAGCGGAGGCTCAACCATGCGCACTTACAACCTGTTCCGGCGCCAGAACGAAGAGGACCTGTATTGCGCTGTGCCCGTGGATGTCGCTGTGCCGTCGTTCCTGACGGATGAGACTTGGGAATGGGCCCAGTCCCTGGACGTCCGCCAGCTCTCCGCCTTCGACGAGGAGGCGGCTGAAATCTCGGCCAACACCAATGGCTTCTATCTCTTCCATTCTGCTGACTAATTGCGACCAAGAGAACGGCCCCCCGCTCACCTTTGGAAGGGGCCAGTTTACGAAGGCATGTTCCAGTCACACGGGGCGCCGGTGCGTGAGGGGGCAGCTGAAACGTGCGCTTGCATTCGGGGACTTCACGGTGAGCAGTGAGGATCAAGAACACTGGTTTCTAATGGCCGCAGGTTTAGTCGCACTTCTGTTTCTGCTTCTTGCGGTTTGGATTTGGATCACATGACCACCCGACGGGAGACCGGCCTCACGCGGGGCGTTTCCTGTGAGTTGTTGCCCAAAGGTGGTAGCCGCCCTAAAGTGAATAAGGGCACACTACGCCCGTTCCTCCCGTGGGATAACATCCACTACCTTGAGGGGCGGCTTCGGCCGCCCGTTCTTTTGGCGCCGGAAATCCCTTCCTGTTGCAACCCCGCTACATCCTTCACCTACGACCCGGCTAAGATTGTCGGGCTCGGCGCGGCGCTGAATGGGGCGGGCTGCCTTCTCCGTTTAGAGCTTGCACCCCGAAGGGCTTGGTTCGGCCCGCGTTGAGCACCAAACGGGCCGAAGGGCTTGGTTCGGCCCGCGTTGAGCACCAAACGGGCGCGGTTGCCCGCTCTCCGGCCGCCCTTTTCTTGCCTGCCTCAGAGTCCAATATCCGACTCCCGGTAATGGACCCATGGTGACCCCGCCTCTGCTGGGGCCGTCGCCCAGTCGAGCTGATCGAGCAAAGCTTGAAGGCGCGGCGGAGCCGGCTCAGCCATGAAAGAGGAGTACGACCTCTCAAGATTACGGGCGATCACGTCCGTAAAAATATTGAGTGTGCGTCTGTTCATGCGGGCGAAACGACGTCGGCCGCCGCCCGTTCCAGCGTAGCTTTAGAGACCCGTTCACGAGAAAACGCCTTCAGGGCGGCTGCGGCCGCCCTTTTTGTCGCCATAGTTCAGCGGGAGCTTGGCGAGTGCTGGGGGAAGCGCCCCCTCGGCACTCCTAAACGGGCGGCTTCGGCCGCCCCTTTTCTTTGCCTTCGCTTAAAGCTGCGTCTGCTCCGCCGCTTTCTGCGCAAGCCGCACCACACCGGCGGGAAACTCGGCTCCGGCCGCGTGGAGCAACCCGGCGGCAACGACCGAGAGCGACATCGGGGCTCGCCCGAAACTCTTCTGTACTGAGGGCGCCCTGCTCAAACGCGACGAGTGTCCGATCCGCGAGACGGTCCGCTAGTTCGGCAACGCGGCTCAGCTCGGTGTTCATAGGGCCTTATGCTTGCTCGCTGGGCACCGCCGCCGCCCTACAGTGCTCACGGTCACGGCGGCTATATTCCGTTGAGTGCATCCATCCGGTGAGCGCACCGCCAAACGACAGGCGAAGCCGACAGGCTTAGCTCAGCTTCAAGTTGGTGGCGGATTCCTTGCCGCTCCTGCGATCCGCCTCAACGTCATAGGAGACCTTCATTCCCTCAACCAGCCCGGTCATACCCGATCGTTCAACGGCGCTGATGTGGACGAACACGTCCCTGCCACCGTTGTCCGGCTGAATGAAGCCGTAACCCTTCGTCGCGTTGAACCACTTGACCGTACCAGTCGCCATTCCACTCTCCCCTTTGGGTCTC
>JAJFBI010000555.1 GCA_020697385.1 Microvirga sp.
AATTCTTTCGCGCAGCAAGCGCATCCTGCGCGAAAATCTTGCACTCCTGCAGCGCTGGGTCGATGAGAACAGCGACCTGTTCTCTTTCGTGCCACCCAAAGCCGGCGGTATGGCGTTCATCCGCTATGCCATGCCCATGAACTCGACGGAGCTGGTGCATCGTCTGCGCGAAGAGCGCAGCATCATGCTGCTGCCGGGCGATGTCTACGGCATGGATCGCTACATTCGGATCGGCATCGGTGCGCCTGCCCATCATCTGGAGGCGGGCCTTCAACGCCTTGCAGCCTTCGTACGCGCGGAACTGTCATGACACAGGCGCAAAAGGCGTCTGCAACCACGAGGCTCGCACCGGAGCTGGCCGCCTATGCTCCGGTGTGCGACGCCATTGCGCTGCTCTTCCAGCCCTATGCGGAAGTGGTCCTGCATGATCTCTCGACGGAGACCGTTGTTCACCTTTCGAACCCGTTCTCCAAACGGGAGCTCGGCGAACCGTCTCTTCTGCATGAGATCGATTTCAAGCCGTCAGACGTCATCATCGGCCCCTATGAGAAGGTGAATTGGGACGGGCGGCGCATCAAGTCGGTCAGCGCCGTTCTTCGTGCAGGCCCCAAGTCCATCGGCATTCTATGCATCAACGTGGATGTGTCCCATTTTCATGCGGTGATGCAGACGCTGACCGCCCTCGTGGCGGTTCCCCAATCGGCCGAAAAGCCTGCCTCCTTGTTCAAGGAAGACTGGCACGAGCGCATCAACGAATACATCCAGAGCTGGACTCGTGAACGTAGGCTCTCCATCGCGGAAATGACGCGTCTTCAGAAGCAGCAGCTCGTGGCCGATCTGGCTGGTGACGGCGCCTTCGGCGGTCGCAATGCAGCGGCCTACATCTCGCGGATTCTCGGCTTGGGCCGCGCCACGGTCTACAACTACCTTCGCAGGAAGGATCAGAGCTGAGGGGGTAGAAGCGCGTCGCGCACGGCCCGCCAACTCGCCTCATCGGGCGCGCTGATGAGGCCGCCGCTCCGGTTGGCCGGACGATAGGCGGAGCCGTCGAAATGCGCCGTGTGGCCGCCGGCTTCACGATGAATCAGCCAGCCGGCTGCATGATCCCACGGCATGACACTGGACGAGAAAGAGAAGTGAAGGTGACCTGCGGCGATGAGCCGATAGGTATGCGCCGAGCACCGAAGATCCGCTGCCATCGCGACCTTCGGGAGGTTCCCCGTTACCACCGGTCGCATGCTCTCGGGCAGATAGCGCCAGGAGACGTTGCCGGCCATCTCGGCGAGCGGGACGGCGGGCGAGACCTGAAGCGGAGAGGTGCTGCCGTCTGGACGCTGGATCCAAGCTCCCTCACCACGAATGGCCATTGCCCAATCATCGGAGATGGGATCCAGAATCACCCCGCAGACAACCTCCCCCTTCATCACCACGGCGGCCATGACGCCGAACAGGGGAAGCCCCGAGGCAAAGTTGAGCGTGCCGTCGACGGGATCGAGGATGAAGGCGAGCTCGGCATCCTCCAGTCCCTCAAGCAGCCGGGGATTGCGGCTCACGCCCTCTTCTCCAACCACGAGGGCCGCAGGGAACAGGCGCTGAAGCTCCGCCTCGATCATCCGCTCGGCCGCTTCGTCTGCATCCGTGACGAGGTCGAGGTGAGAGGTCTTGGTCCGGACGGCACCGGCGGACAAATTCCGGAAGCGCGGCAGGATCTCCGCCTGCGCGGCGGCCCTGAGAAGGTCCGCGACAACCATAGCGTCGGATCGGGAGAAACTCATGAGGCTGCTCACCTAAATCATCTCGAGCGGACGCTTGCGTTTCGGCGCCGGGAACTCGGCATCGATGGCTGTCATGTCTTCCAGAGTCAACTGAATCTCCAAGGCTCTATGGTTCTCCCGCACATGCTGGACGCTCGACGCCTTCGGAATAGCGATCATCCCCGGTCTGCTCAGCAGCCATGCCAGGGCAATCTGTAAAGGACCGACTTCGTGTCGCTGTGCGACAGCCTGCAGCGCACCACCTCTGGGAAGCCTTCCCTGCTCGATGGGGCTATAGGCCATCAGGGGCATGCTGCGAGCCGTCATCCACGGGATGAGGTCGAACTCGGGGCCTCGTCGCGTCACATTGTAGAGAACCTGATTAGTCGCACAATTCTCTCCGGCCGGCACACCGAGCAGTTCCTCCATGTCGTCAACGTCGAAGTTGCTGACACCCCAATGGCGGATCTTGCCGGACCGGCGAAGCTCCTCGAAGCCCGCAACCGTCTCCTCCAGCGGAATGCTTCCACGCCAATGCAGGAGGTAGAGATCGAGCCGATCAGTTTTCAACCGCCGAAGACTGCGCTCGCAGGCTTGGATCACACCCTGCCGTCCGGCATTGTGGGGGTAGACTTTGCTGACGAGAAAGATTCGCTCCCGCTCTCCGGCCAGAGCCTCAGCTACCAGCTCCTCGGCAGCTCCTTCGCCGTACATCTCGGCCGTGTCGATCAGAGACATTCCGAGTTCCACCCCGAGGCACAGAGCCTCGATCTCCTGCGCACGGCGGTCAGCCCTTTCGGCCGTTTGCCAAGTCCCCTGCCCAAGCGCGGGAATGCTTTCGCCGTTCGGCAGGGTGACGGTTGGGTTCATTGTCAGTCTTTCCTGGGGTAATAGCCGCGCCAACCCGGTCATTAAGTGGCCCGCATTCTCATAGGTCGGCGATGTCCAGCGGAGGTTTTCAGGATAGAGGCGCTACTGCAATCGGGGAGTCTTCATGAAGCGGCCCCTGTCCGCCGACCGGATCGTCACGTCGAACCTGTCGCCTTCCCGCTCAAGGGTGAGCGGAACATCGACCCCGGCCGGACCCAGGGCCCATATGGCCCGGTAGAACTCCGCCAGCGACGTCACGTCCTGCTCCCCAACCGCATGAATCTGATCGCCGGCGCGTAGGCCTGCCCGCTGGGCCGGGGCATCACCGGCAAGGCCGATGATCGTGAGTTCGTCGTCCTCGGCTTCCGCCACATAGAAGCCAAGCCAGGGGCGCGGCTCGTGCTTGACCCGGCCGGACGTCAGGAGGTCATCAAGGATGGGCTTCAGGAGATCGATGGGCACGCTCATGTTGAGGGGCACGACGGTTCCGCCGGAGGC
>JAJFBI010000556.1 GCA_020697385.1 Microvirga sp.
CACCGGCGCCTATCTCGACGCGCCTGACGTCACCGGGCGCTTTACGTTCATTATGCTCAAGCTGCACACCGATATGTTCGCCGGCCTGCCCGGGAAGCTATTTCTCGGGCTAATGGGGATTCTGTTCTGCGTTGCAATTATATCAGGTGTCGTCGTCTACGCGCCGTCGATGCGCAAGCAGAGCTTCGGGGTCTATCGTTCTGAGCGCCCGCGCGTAGTGCGCTGGCTCGATCTGCATAACCTCGCCGGCATCCTGCTGGTGATGTGGACGCTAGTTGTGGGATTCACCGGCGTCATCAACACTTGGGCCGACCTCGTGCTCAAGATGTGGCAGTATGGCCAGCTCGCCGAGATGACGGCACAATATAGCGACCGCACTTTGCCCGCGCACCCGACCCCGGTTCAGGCGGCGACGGATGTGGCCGCGAAGGCCGTGCCCGGCATGATGCCGTCGTTCATCGCGTTTCCCGGCACGATCTTCTCAAGCAAGAGCCACTATACGGTCTTCATGCGCGGTGATACGCCGCTGACCTCGCGGCTGCTCAAGCCGGCGCTGATCGATGCAGAGACCGGCAAGCTCACCGACAGCCGCGATATGCCCTGGTACGTCACTGCACTGTTCATCTCGCAGCCGCTGCATTTCGGCGACTATGGCGGGATGCCGCTAAAGATCATCTGGGCGCTGCTGGATGTCATGACCATTATCGTCCTCGGAACGGGCGTCTATCTCTGGCTGCGGCGGCGCAAGCCTGGCGAGAGCAGCGTGCGCGAACCCGCAGGCGCCGCCTTCAAGCGGCCGATGTTGTCGCCATGATGCCAGCACGTACCCGACATCGGACCCTTCGCGAGATTTTTGCATGGCCGGCCATCATCGCCGTCCTGAGTACGGTTGGATTGATGTCGGCGTTACTCGGCGATGGCATCTGGGACGGCGTTTCGTGGATCGTTCTGGCCGTTCCTGTGGCGCTGTATTGCGGCTTCTTCCAGCGCGGAACGTAGGCGGCCGCGCGGCGTGGGTAATAGGAGGACGGCCCAGGCGCCTCTTCAGCCGGCCGCACGTATCTTGGCGCTCGGGCTTCACGCCTCAACCGCGGCCGGGCTTCCACTTACTGCCCACATGGACTAAGAGACCGCGATACTTCTTTCGCGCAAAAAGATCGCATGATCCGTCTCGACAACGTCAGCAAGCAAGCTGGCCACCAGATCCTTTTCATCGAAGCCTCGGCGGCGCTCAACAAGGGCGAGAAAATCGGCCTCGTCGGTCCGAACGGGGCCGGCAAGACCACGCTGTTCCGGATGATCACAGGCCAGGAACTGCCCGACGAAGGGCAGGTCTCGATCGATCGCGGCATCAGCATCGGTTATTTCAGCCAGGACGTCGGCGAGATGTCCGGCCGCAGTGCCGTAACGGAGGTGATGGATGGAGCGGGACCCGTCAGCGTGGTCGCCGCCGAGCTCCGCAAACTCGAGGCCGCGATGGCCGACCCGGATCGCGCCGACGAGATGGAGAAGATCATCGCGCGCTATGGAGAGGTGCAGCATCGTTTCGAGGAGCTCGACGGCTATGCACTTGATGGCCGAGCGCGCGAGGCGCTCTCAGGCCTTGGGTTTAGCCAGGAGATGATGGAGGGCGATGTCGGCGCGCTCTCTGGAGGCTGGAAAATGCGCGTGGCGCTGGCGCGTATCCTTCTGATGCGCCCCGATGCCATGCTGCTGGACGAGCCGAGCAACCATCTCGATCTCGAAAGCCTGATCTGGCTCGAACACTTCCTCCGGGACTATGAAGGCACGCTGTTGATGACTTCGCACGATCGCGAGTTCCTCAACCGCGTGATCGCCAAGGTCGTCGAGATCGACTCTGGTTCGCTGACGACCTATTCCGGCAACTACGAGTTCTATGAGCAGCAGCGTGCACTGAACCAGAAGCAGCAGCAGGCCCAGTTCGAGCGTCAGCAGCCCATGCTCGCCAAGGAGATTAAGTTCATCGAGCGCTTCAAGGCGCGTGCCTCGCACGCGGCGCAGGTCCAGAGCCGGGTGAAGAAGCTCGACAAGATCGAGCGGGTGGAGCCGCCCCGGCGTCGCCAGACGATCGCATTCGATTTTCCGCCAGCGCCGCGCTCCGGCGAGGATGTCGTCGCCTTGAAGAACATCCACAAGGGGTATGGCGGCAAGCGGATCTATGGCGGGTTCGATTTCATGATCCGCCGGCGCGAGCGCTGGTGTGTGATGGGCGTCAATGGAGCCGGCAAGTCGACGCTGCTCAAGTTGGTAGCCGGCGCGAGCGAGCCCGACGCCGGCACGGTGGCCGTGGGGGGAAGCGTCAAGATGGGCTATTTTGCCCAGCACGCCATGGATCTGCTCAATGGCGACCGCACGGTATTCCAGTCACTGGAAGATGCGTTTCCGACCGCGGGGCAGGGTAGCCTTCGCGCACTCGCCGGATGCTTCGGCTTTTCCGGCGACGACGTTGAGAAACGGTGTCGGGTTTTGTCGGGCGGAGAGAAGGCACGGCTGGGGATGGCGAAGATGCTGTTCGATCCACCGAATTTTCTGGTTCTAGATGAGCCGACTAACCATCTCGATCTTGCGACCAAGGAGATGCTGATCTCAGCACTGTCGGATTTCGAGGGCACTATGCTGTTCGTCTCGCACGACCGACATTTCCTCAGCGTCCTCTCCAATCGCGTGCTGGAGCTGACGCCCGAGGGCATCCACCAGTATGGCGGTGGCTACACCGAATACGTCGCACGCACGGGTCAGGAAGCGCCGGGGCTGCGCAGCTAAACGCGGCGGCCCGCTTCTTGACGCAAACCTGCCGCTCAACAGCATGGTGCCCCAGACTCTCCTTCAGCCGACACCGAGGAGTGTTTTGCAGCGGCCTGCATTTCTTGCGGCGTCGAGCGGGCTTGCTTTTGCCTAACGGAAGCCTCGACCCCTGCACGGCCAGTCTCGACCATGCACACGGCCAAGACCCAAATCATTCGCCAGCCAGACGGGAATCGTTGTCTCCTGAGCCCCGTATCGCATGACCGGCACGACCGGTCCGCCACACGGATCTACTCGATCGTCCTCGGGTCGATATCGATATCGCGGAACGATATAGGAGTCCCAGTAGGGT
>JAJFBI010000557.1 GCA_020697385.1 Microvirga sp.
TCCCTCAAGGTCAGCCCATCGCGGCGGGGAGCTTTGCAGCCCTGATGGAGCGGCGGTTCGAGGCCTATAAGACCCATGTGGTCAGGCCGTTCTTCCGCGATCACTTCCAGCGCATCGACCGCCAGATCGTGCTGGTGGACGTGCTCGCTGCCATCGATGCGGGACCCGTGGCCCTCGCCGAGCTGGAGGAGGCGCTGGATCAGGTGCTTATGTCCTTCCGGACCGGGCGCAACACCCTCCTGTCGCGCCTGTTCTCGCCTCGGGCCGACCGGGTCCTGTTCGCGGCCACCAAGGCTGATCACATCCACCATACGGATCATGACCGGCTCGACGCCATCCTGCGCCTGCTCGTAAACCGCGCCTCGCGCCGGACCGAGGCAGCCGGTGCGCGGGTGGGCACCGTGGCGCTCGCCTCGGTGCGCGCCACCCGGGAGACGACGATCCGCGAGGGACGCGAGACCCTGCGGGCCGTTGCCGGGGTTCCGGAGGCGGGCGAGCGGGTCGGCGACGATATCTTCGACGGTGAAGCGGAAGCTGCGATCTTTCCGGGCGAGCTGCCCGAGAGCGCCGAGGCGGTGTTTCAGGGAGCGGTGCCGCCCGGCTCGTTCCGCTTCCCGCGCTTTCGTCCGCCGAAGCTGCCGGTGGATGCGGCAGGCCGCATGGCCAAGATGCCCCATATCCGCCTCGACCGGGCCCTTGAATTCCTGCTGGGGGATCGCTTCGCATGAGCCGCCAACCTCGCGCCTACCGCCTCGATGATCCGAACATCACCGCCGGTGCCGTGCAGGTGACGGAGGAGCCCTTCGACGCCATCGAGGCCGCCGACGGTGTCGTGGTGCCGATGGGCAGCAAGCGCCGGGCGCCTTGGCTCGGCATTCTGCTGTCCGCTCTCTCCGGTCTCCTTCTGCTGGGCCTGGGACTCGCCATCGAGAACCTCATCGTCGATCTCTATCGGGTTGCGCCGTGGCTGGGCTGGCTGGCGCTCGCCCTTGCCGTTCTCGCGGTGCTGGCCTTTCTGGCGATCATCGGCCGAGAAGTTCTAGGAATCTGGCGCGAGCAGCAGATCGAAAGCCTGCGCGAGGCGGCGGTCGATGCGCTGGCCGTCAAGGACCACAAGGCCGCAAAGAGCATCGTGCAGGATCTCATCGGCCTTTATGGTGGCCGGGCCGCAGCCGCGCAGGGCAGCGCCCGCCTCAAGGGCCTCACGGACGAGATCATCGACGCGGACGACCGCCTTGCCATTGCCGAGCGCGAACTGCTCGCGCCCCTCGACCAGCAGGCCAAGCGCGCGATCGCAGGCGCAGCGAAGCAGGTCTCGCTTGTCACGGCCGTCAGCCCCCGGGCCATCGTCGATGTGGCCTTCGTGATCTTTGCGGCGGTTCGCCTCCTGCGGACGCTCGCCCGAATCTATGGCGGCAGGCCGGGCTTCTTCGGCTTCCTTCGGCTTGCCAAGGCCGCCTTCAACCACCTTGCGGTCACCGGAGGCGTGGCGGTGGGCGACAGCCTCATGCAGCAGGTGCTGGGCTTAGGCCTCGCGGCCCGAATCTCCGCCAAGCTTGGCGAGGGGGTGCTGAACGGGCTCATGACCGCCCGGTTCGGCTTGGCCGCCTTGTCCGTGTGCCGGCCGCTTCCCTTCATCCGGGAGGAGGCACCCAAGATCGGCGATGTCGCGGGTGAACTCATCAGCCGGGCGGAGGCGGCCGCCTCCTGACGGTGCGACATATCGTTCGCCGCGGGCTCATCCAGGGCTCTTAAGGGGTGCCGGAGCTCATTAGACAAATCGATGACGCTTAATGTCGTTGTCGCGGTCCCTCCTTGCCTATATAGGGGCGCCACGGTTCATCGGGGAAGAACGGCTGAACATGACAGATAGCGTGATTGATGAAGGCTACCGTCCGACAGAAGACGAGCCTTTCATGAATGAGCGGCAGAGGGAGTATTTCAGGCGCAAGCTGATCCGCTGGAAGCACGACATCCTCAAAGAGGCTCAGGAGACTCTCGCGACGCTGCAGAGCGAGAACGAGAATCATCCTGACCTTGCGGATCGCGCCTCATCGGAAACGGATCGCGCCATCGAGCTTCGCGCCAGGGATCGTCAGCGCAAGCTGATTGCCAAGATCGACGCGGCACTCGCGCGGATCGAGGATGGCTCTTACGGCTATTGCGAGGAGACGGGCGACCCGATCTCCCTCAAGCGCCTGGAGGCCCGCCCCATCGCGACGCTCTCCCTCGAGGCGCAGGAGCGCCACGAGCGCAACGAGCGGGTTTACCGGGACGACTGATCCGGTTCTGCCATACATACGAAAAAGGGCTCCGCCAGCGGAGCCCTTTTTCTTTGGTCGTCAGGAAAGGGAAGATTTACCCTTAACCCTTCTTGTTCGGATCGAGGGGGCGTCCCAGCAGGCGGGCAAACTCCGCCTCGATATCCTCGACCGAGAACGGATCGGCTGCCTTCTGCGTAGAAGCGGATTCCTTGGCCTGAGGCGGAAGGGGAGCTGATGCGGGCGCTGGCGGAGCGACCCGGACCGGCTCGACGGGCGGTGCCGGTGGGGTCGGAGCGGAGGCTTCCGGCTCCTCGGTAAGGTCCTCTTCCTCGACAGGCTCGTCATAGGATGCGACGGGCTCCTCCTCGGCCGGGGTCGGCTCCAGAGGCGCGTCTTCCTCGTCGCTGATGTCCTCATGGACGGTCGGCGATGCCATGGCGACGGGAGCCGGCGCAGCAGCCACCGGCGGCGGAACGGGGCTCGCCGGGCGCTTCAGGGCTTCTTCGAGCTGCTTGGCCATATCCGACAGCAGGGTGGCGTCCGGGGCGGCTCGCTCGCTCGCTGCCGGCTCGGGTGGCCGGACGGGCTCAGGCGGCAGCACGGGCGAAGCCGGCGGCACAGGAGTTGCCCGCGACTGGAACGGCGGTGGGGTGAAGGGGGGGCGCGGCTCCGGGCGTTCTGCCGGAGGCACGGGAGGGGCAGGGGGCGTGTTCTGGAACGACGGCGTCCTCGCCTCGGCGCGCAGGCCCTGAATCGCGGGAGACCCGGACACAGCAACAGCATCCGGCTTCAGAACCGGCTCGGGATGGGCCGGAACCGGCGCGCTGACGGTCGCCACCGGAGAGAGCTCC
>JAJFBI010000558.1 GCA_020697385.1 Microvirga sp.
CACGGTTTTCCCTGACTATCTTTATCGCCGCTATGTTCAGGGCAAGCGGCTCGGCAAGGAAATCACGTTCTACTCCGTGTGGTACGAGCTGAGATGGGGCATAACCGCCTGCCTGATGCTCACCATCGGCCTGATCACAGTGGTGTTCTACTATCATCCTTCTACTAAAACTGCCACATTCTTCTTCCGAACAGTCCCGATCGTTCCCGAGACGATCGGACGCGTCGCGGAGATCAATGTTGGCTTGAGCGACGAGGTCGCCCAGGGACAGCCGCTCTTCAAGTTGGACAACGCGAAACAACGGGCAGCAGTGGAGACCGCACGCCGGAAGATCGCGGAAGTCGATGCCGGCCTGGTGGTCGCGCGGACCGACATCCTGGAGGCCGAGGGGAAGATCCAGGAAGCGAGGAGCGCCCACCAGCAGGCGCTGGACGAGCTGGAGACGAAGCAGGAGCTGTTCAGGCGCAACCCGGGCATGGTTCCGCGGCGCGATATCGAGAAGCTCCAGGTCGCCGTCGAGGGTCGCCAGGCTGCGATCACTGCCGCCACCGCCGCCAAAGAAGGTGCCGAGGCGAAAGTATCGACCTTGCTCCCGGCCGAGAAGGCGAGTGCCGAGGCTGCGCTGGCCCAAGCCGAAGTGGAACTGGAGAAGACCATCATCCGTGCCGGCGTCGCCGGACGGGTGGAGCAATTCGCTTTGCGCGTGGGTGACCTAGTAAATCCGATGATGCGCCCGGCCGGAGTCCTGATCCCAGAGGGCGCCGGCCGGCGAAGCCTGCAGGCCGGATTCGGGCAGACCGAAGCCCAGGTCATGAAGATCGGGATGGCGGCCGAGGCCACCTGCGTCTCGAAGCCGTGGACCGTCATCCCCATGGTGGTGACGGGGGTCCAGGACTTCATCGCCGCCGGCCAGTTCCGCGGCGGCGAGCAGCTGATCGACGCACAGCAGGTTTTACGACCGGGAACGATCCTCGTCTTCCTCGAGCCTCTCTATGATGGCGGGCTCGATGGGGTGATCCCCGGCAGCAGCTGCATCGTCAATGCCTACAGCAGCAACCACGAGCTCCTAGCCTCCTCCAAGGACATGAGCACCACACGGCGTCTGATTCTGCACGGGGTGGACGCCGTCGGGCTCGTTCACGCACTGCTCCTGCGGATCCAGGCGCTAGTGCTTCCCATCCAGACCCTCGTCTTTTCCGGGCATTAGGACGCTGCGGGCCGGTGGACTTCCGCTATTTGACCAAGGAACTGCCCAGTCGCGTTCGATCAAGCGGATGTCAGCGAATCTAAGTTCATCCAGGTTCGATCTGAGACGGACGAGCTGTTTCGGTCTTGGCAGCGGAGATGCATCGATGTCGGATTTAGTCACAACGCGACTGGCACCGGCACGGTCAGGCGCGAAGCAGCGTCGGCCGAAGTCGGAGCCGAGCTCAGGCGGCGCCAACCTACTCCGGCCAACCGCCCGCATCGATCAGTTTCTGCTTATGCACTCGGCGCGGCTGGACTACTGGCGCGAGATCACGGACTGAAGCTCCTGAAAGCCGACGCCGTCGCCGCCAAGATGAAGCGCTGAGAAGGAGCCGGGTACAGAGTCCATGAACGTGCCCTCGTCGAGTTGCACAAGCAGCCCGGCAAGCACCATCGCAGACCCAAGTCGGCCGCGATGCTTGATCTGACGCGACAGCGACAGTGGAGGTCATGGCGCACTCTTTCTCGCCTATACCCGGCACTGACGGGAGGTTCGCTCCGGCGCAGCGAGGAGGTTCCGACACCGATAGCTGTCCGACGCGGGCCCCGCCGCGAAAGCGGGCGGAGAATGAAGTTGAGCAATGGTCCTATTCGATCAAGCAGAAGGCAGCGCCTTCTCGAACGTGCATTTTCCCTACCATTGTTATGCGCGGGCCTATGGCCCGATCCATGAACGTACCAAGGCATTCTGCTCGGCCAGCCCAATCGGCTCAGGTCGTGAAGTGCGCGCGTGCGATCCTACGGAACGAGCTCGGGAAGCGTTGTCTGGCGACAAATATCGCGAGACGACTTGGGATGGTCCGGCGAAGTTTGCAGCGCCATCTCAGCTCGGAGGGGACCACTTTTCGAGAGATTTCTCAGCAGGTTCAGCTCCAAGCTGCCCAGCGACTTCTCAAGAAAGGCGCTTCAGTCTCTGAAGTGGCCAAGGCGCTCGGCTTCTCTGAGGTAAGCCCCTTTACACACGCGTTCCGGCGGTGGTCGGGGGAAACGCCGAGCTCTTGGAAGTTGCGACATGAACGGCCTAGGGCAGAGCAGCCCGCCCAAGGCGCGAGCACCACCCTAGCGCCGACCGGGCAGCCCGAGCAGCAGCCTGATGCCGGCCCAGAGCGGAAAGGAAGGTCGCCTCCCTCGGAACCAGGCCGGAGGAGTAGACAATCGCCCTCATGACGTCACCTGGGCTGGCAGCCTTCGTCGGCCTGACCGGAATCCATGCCGGTCCGACAGTTTCACCTTCGCACAAGCGACAAAGAAACGAGTGGAGAACGGCTGGAGAGCGTTAGCGATTATGTTTCGCACTAGCCGCGTGTCCTCGCCGGCGACTGGTATCCGGTGTCATCACGGTCGCAGCTCTCTATTTCTGAAGGCATTCGACATTATAGGCGATGATGATCTGCCCGGGATCGGCCTTGCCTACCCTCTTCAATTCCTCTAAGCCTGTTCTTAGCTTTGTTCCGGCGTCCTTTAGGCTTTCCTCTATCTTCGATTTAGCCGCCATACACCGCTCTTCATTCGAAAACTCCTGGAACACCACGGTTGGGAGGAGCCTCTGTCGTTTGTGGCCGCCGGACTGACTGAGTAGGAGAAAATATACATCAAGACCCACATCGATAGCTCCACTGGGCCAGCCACTGCGGCGTCAGTCCTGCTGCCCGGACCTTGACAGGCGCGAGGTCACTCAGGACGTACCGTCGCGCCTCTGCGTTCAAGGCATGGTAATCGTAACGCCGCTGATGCCCACATTCAGCTCGAGCCCGACCTGACCGCCTTGAAGCTCCAACACGACGCCGTTCGCGTTGCGCAGACGCGTGACGCGCACCCCGCCCACCACGGCGGCACCGGCGCCGACTGCCGAGTAGGTTCCGA
>JAJFBI010000559.1 GCA_020697385.1 Microvirga sp.
CCAGTTTCTGTTTGATGCGCAGGACGGCGAGCGCGGCTTCCACCGCGCCCCCGCCCTTATTCAATTCATTCACGCTTGCGCGGGTCCAGGCCTGCTGATCATTCTCGACAGTCAGGATGCCGTTGGCGAGCGGGAGGCGGCGCTCGACCGACAGGTCCATCAGGGCACGGGCGCTCTCGCCGGCAACGATATCATAGTGGCCGGTCTCGCCGCGGATCACGCAGCCCAGGGCCACGACGGCGTCGTAGGGCTTGCCGGCCTTCTCGGCGGCGTCGAGCGCGATGGCGATGGTGGCCGGGATCTCGAGCGCGCCGTCCAGGGTCAGAATATCCATGGTAGCCTGCGCCGCCTCGACGGCTCCTTGCGCGCCGCGCAAAAGCTCATCGGCAATGTCGTCATAGAAGCGGGCTTCGACGACGAGGATGCGGGCGCCGGGAACCGGCGGACGGGGGCTTTTCGGCTTGTCGGAATGGGCGACCATAAGAAATCCGTTCAGAGCTTTGACAGTCCCTCTGACCTCATCCTGAGGAGCCTGTGGAGCAGGCGTCTCGAAGGAGGTTCCAGAGAACACTGGAAACGCCCTGATCCTTCGAGACGGCCTGGCGGCCTCCTCAGGATGAGGGCTACGTATAGAATACGGGAAATGTTGAGCGTTCCCCTACCCCGCCCGGCGCGCGTCCGCAAGCCGCGCTGCGTAGCGGGCCATGAGGTCGACCTCCAAGTTGAGCTTGTCGCCCACCTGCCGGTCGCCCCAGGTGGTCACGGCGAGCGTGTGCGGGATGATGAGCACGGAGAACATGTCGTCGTTGACCGTGTTCACGGTGAGCGACGTGCCGTCGAGGCAGACAGAGCCCTTCTCCGCGATGAATTGAGCAAGAGCCGGCGGCACCTTGAGGGTAAAGCGGGCGGTGGGACCCCAAGGATCATCACCGGCGGTGATCGCCTCCTTGGCCACGATGGTGGCCAGACCGTCCACGTGTCCGGTCACGATATGGCCGCCGAGCTCGTCGCCGATCTTCAGGGAGCGCTCCAGGTTCACTCTCGTGCCCGCCTGCCATTCGCCGACCGTGGTGCGCTCCAGGGTCTCGGCCGCGGCATCCACATCGAACCAGCAGCCGCCTTCCCGCTCTCCGAACGCCACGACGGTCAGGCACGGCCCGCCGCAGGCGATGGAGGCGCCGAGCACGATCGTCGCGGGATCGTAGGACGAATGGATGCGCAGGCGCTTGAGGGTGCCTTGAGACCCCTCCACCGTCGCCACTTCACCGACATCGGTGACGATACCCGTAAACATCAGGGTCTCTCCCAGAACATGAATAGATCGGGGCCGATCTGCTCCTCGGCCCATAAATCGAGATGGTCCATGCGGTCCTGCAGCGACGCGCCGAGGGCCGGAATGTCGCCCTGGCCTCGCGCGGAGCGGCCGGTGATCAGGACCAGATCGTCGATGAGATCGGCTGTGGCCAGCGCGTCCGCTAGGTCCGGACCGCCTTCGCAGAACACCTGCGTGATCCCGCGCGCGCCGAGAAGCTGCAGGGCCTCTGGCAGAGAAACGCGTCCGGATGCATCGGCCGACACCCGCAGCACCTCGACACCCTGCGTTGTCAGCGCCCTTTCGGCGTCCAATGGGGCGTTCACCGTCGTTATGATCCACGTCGGAAAGTCCCGCGCGCCGGCTGCAAGCCGCGATGTCACGGGCGTCCTGAGCCGAGAATCGACAACGATGCGGACGGGCGAGCGGCTCTCCAGTCCGGGAAGGCGCACGTTCAGCAGCGGATCGTCCGCCAGCACAGTCCCGACACCGACCATGATGGCGTCCGTATGGGCGCGCATCAGGTGGACCTTGCCATTGGCGATCTCACCGGTGAGCATCAGGCGCGGCCCTTGGCGCGATCCGGCAAAGCCTTCCGTGCTTCGGGCGAGTTTCACGGTCACGGCGGGCCGCCCCTTCGTGACCCGCGTGATGTGGCCGCGATGGAGCCTCGCGCCTTCTTCGGCGAGGCACCCGACAGTCATCGAGATGCCTGCATGGCTGAAGCGCTCAGGCCCCTGGCCTGCGGCGTGCGGGCTCGGATCGGCGACGCTGACCACAAGGCGCCCAATGCCGGCCGCCACGATGAGATCGGTGCAGGATGGGCCGTGGTCCCGGCTGCTACGAGTGGCACAGGGCTCGAGGGTCACGTAGAGGGTGGCGCTTCGGGTCCGTTCTCCGGCCACCTCCAGCGCCATTCGCTCCGCATGAGGCCTGCCGCCCGCCTGGGTAATTCCTTGAGCCACGATGACAGGCACGTCGCCGCTCTCATCGACCAGCACGGCTCCCACAGATGGGTTCGGCCAAGTCATGCCGAGATGGCGGGATCCGAGCGCGATGGCGAGGCGCATGAAGCGCTCGTCGTGGCCTGTGCGGTCAGGCGGCAGTCCCCGGGCGCCGGGATCGGTCATGGCTCGCTCGGGGCGCGCTTCTTCTTGAGTGGAAGCGGCAGGTCGTCCTCGGCCTCGCCTTCAGCCAGCTTGCCAAGAATCTCCTCGAAGTCCCTGGCTTCGCGAAAGTTCTTGTACACGGAGGCGAAGCGCACATAGGCTACGTCGTCGAGGCCTTTCAGCCCCTCCATGACGAGCTCGCCCACCTGCTCGCTCGCTACCTCGCCGTCGCTCATGCTCTCGAGCTGGCGCACGATGCCGTTGATCATGCGCTCGACGCGCTCGGGTTCCACCGGCCGCTTGCGCAGGGCCACGTCGACCGATTGCTGGAGCTTGTCCCGATCGAACGGAACGCGCCGGCCGGAGCGCTTCACCACCGTGAGCTCGCGCAGCTGCACGCGCTCGAAGGTCGTGAACCGGCCGCCGCAATCAGGGCAGATGCGGCGGCGGCGGATGGACGAGGAATCGTCCGTAGGGCGGGAATCCTTCACCTGGGTGTCCAGGCCCCCGCAGTAAGGGCAACGCATGGATCAGCTTTACCCTCATCCGTAGATCGGGAAGCGGCGGGTCAACTCGTGAACCCGGGTCTTGACCGATTCCTCGACCGCCGTGTTGGCTTCGTCGCCGTTCTTCGCGAGGCCGTCCAGGGTCTCGACGATCAGCTCGCCCACCTTCTTGAACTC
>JAJFBI010000560.1 GCA_020697385.1 Microvirga sp.
TGTAAAGTCGTTTGCGATGAAAAAGACACCCTGGCCCCATTTATTAGCACCCCCAGCGACCGTCCACTTCCCCAATAGACCAACGTCGATGGCCGTTTGCTTGGCGAACGGGAATGGAGCAGATCCAACATCGGTCCAAACCTCCGTCGAACGCGAGCCCATGACCAGAAGCGTAGAGCCATTATTGATGCATCGCAGAGGCTTGTCGCTGGAATACTCCGGAATGGCGGTCGAGAGCGCATTGATGGCCGTGGTCTGGAGATCCGACGCGAGCACCTGGCCGTCGCTCTTGGTGAAGACGAAATAGCCCGAGAAATACTCGACCGACGTCGGCAGGGTGCTGCCTGCGGTCAAGTCCGTGTCGACGCTGGCGTAGGTCGAGATCGTGGAGGCCACGAGATCGGCATAGTTCATGTTGATGACGTAGGCCGATCCTGCGTCGGTCACGATGACGACCTGAGGTCCGGCGGGACGCTGGTTCGATGCGATGGTGACCCTGTCCGAGCCCGTGACCTGCGTTGCTCCGGCCAGGGCCTGATGCGTGCCGTCGGGCTCAAGGATGTAAGTCTGCGCGTCCCACAAGTGGATCAGGCACTGATCCATGGCATGGATACCGCGCGGGATGCGTGCCGTAGGCCTCGTGGGGATGACCGGCGGATCCGGAGGGGTCGTGTCGAACACGACCGTAGGGGCGATCTCCAGCTCCTTTTCGACGCCGGCCAGACGGCGGATCATCACGCTCTCGCCGACCTTGGCGGAGAAGCAGTTGACGAGGTCGCCCTGCCCTTCCCCAGGCCGCCGGCCCGGGTGGGCCGTGAGAGGCCAGGGGATAGGGACTTCCGGCATCTAGAAATACTCGGCTCTTTGCCTTGCGCCCGTGTAGGGCATGGTCCGGAGAAACCTCAGGGCACGCTCCGCAGCAGCTTGTGAAGCTTGAACGGCCCTGAGTTCCTCCCCTGCGAGGCCGAACAGGCTCGCAGAGTTCCCGGCGATGTACTTGGCAAGCTCGATAAGAGCCTCGTCGGGAATTATCTCGATATCGTCCACCGAATAGATGTTCTGCGAGTAGAGCGAGGCCACCTCAAAGTCGAGGCGATCGTCAATCACATGATAATCTTCCGGCGGCAGATCTTGCCCAGCTTGATAAACGCCAAGCTCCTTGAGGATCTCGCGAACAAGCTGGGCTCGACTTGCCATAGACTACCTCCCGCGCGGCGGATTGCTGCGCGACGGGGCGCTCTCGGACTTTCCAGGGCCGCCTTCGGCATTGGCCTGGGCTCGTGGAGAGGCCTGCGGGGCCGGCTGGCCTGGAGGCTTCTCCAGCATCGCCTGGAGCGGCGCGTCGTAGCCTTCCGGCGGCTCTTCGCCCTTCATCTCCGCCGCAGCGCGGACGCCGCCGACCCGACGGGCCTCGGCGAGGGCACCTTCGCGGTCGTAGCTCTGAGACGCCGGAGGCTTGGCGCGCTCGGACCCATCGACTTCGAAGGTGTGCATGCCCTTGAGCTTGTTTGCGAAGCGCAAGGCCTGATCGCGGGGCATATGCTCGGCGAGATCGACCGACTGGCCCTTTTTCATCGGGACACCGAAGATCACGTCCACCTCCGGAGACGTCTCGTCTCCGTGATAGGTGACTTTGGTCCCGCCCTGGTCGGGCTTCTCGCCCGTAACGAGGACTTTCTCTTCTGGCATCAACGTAACTCCTGTGTTGGAAGACCGAGCCGTGGCTCAATCCTTGTTCATGTAGAACCGCACCAGGATATCAACGATCCCGGCAGGAGCGAGGGCCACGTTGAGCGAGGCATAGAGCACGAGGTCTGCCGTCGGCATGCTCGTCGCCGCCGTCTGCTCCGGAACCACGTCAGCGCTCGTATTCGCGCCCACACCAGCCGCCAGGGCCGTGTAGACCGTGGTGTTCGAAGCATCGACCAGGGTGATGGTCGCGGTGGCCGTCAAGGCCTCCTCGACCTTGCGGAACAGCGGAAGCAGGATCGCGCCCGCCGGAACCGTGCCGATGGGGACGCGGTTGGCCGCGGTCGTGCCCAGGCCGGAGAGGCGATACTCGCCATATCCGGGCTGAAGCGTGCCGCTCTGCCTGATGCGGGCACGGATCCCGTGGACCGCGTTGACGCTGGGAAAGCCGCGCCATGGCTTGACTTTGCGAGGTACTGGCATCGTTTGAGCTTCCTACGTTACCGGCGGGATTGCCGGGGCTCCAGGGTGAGAGGGGGGCGACTAGTCGCCCCCGCCCTTATCAGGTGTCAGCCGGGGCAGATACGAAGAGCGTGAAGACGCCCCACTGCACGAGGTCGGTAGCGCCATCGGCTGCGGAAGTGCGGGACTTGTAGACCTTGCCCACCCCGTAGACCATTTCGACGCCGCGCCCGATCAAAAATCCGTAGTCGTCCTCTTTCCGCTCCGTCGGACGGGGCATCTGGCCCCATGCGAAGGCCAGGGCATTCTGCCCGCAGATGAAGATCGGAGCGACCTGGGTGACCGCGCCATAGGTGCCGGAGGGGATCGTGTAGTACGTGTCGATCTCCGGGATCTCCCGGATGATGATCCCCCGGTAGACGAGGTCGCCGTCCTGGAACAGCGGGTTGCGGTCCATGCCGTTGCCTTCACGAGGCCGGGCATAGAGGTTCGCGTTCTGGATCGCAGCGTCGTTCGCAAGGTCGCGGAACGAGTTCGAGCCCACGAAGGCAACGAACCATTCACGGCCCTGGTCCTCGTTATCGCGGTAGGGCGTGATGCCCGGCGATGCCCGGCGCGCAAGGCGCTTGGCGAGGAGGAGGACGGCGGCGGAGGCGCGCTCGCCGACCGCGATGCCGCCCATAGCCGTCGCGAAGACGGTCGTGGAGGCGGGTGTCGCGCTATCGCCGAACTGGATGCGATCCGAGTTCGCCACGAACCACGCATTGCGCTGCGCGTCCGAGGCATCATCGAACAGGATCCCGTTGACGCGCTGGCCTGCGGTGGCCTCGTTACCCAGGTTCACCGGGGCAGAGGTCGACGGCAGGGCCATGAACGCCTGGATGATCTCATCGCGCTGGTTCACCTGACCCCATTCGGTCAACAGCGGGCGGACCAGCTCAAGCTGTTC
>JAJFBI010000053.1 GCA_020697385.1 Microvirga sp.
TCATCTGCATGTGCATTCCTCGTATTCGCTGCTTGAGGGTGCCCTGAAGATCGCGCAACTGGCGAAACTCGCCGCCGCCGACAAGCAGCCGGCGCTGGCTCTCACCGACACCAACAATCTCTTCGGCGGCCTGGAATTCTCCGAGAAGATGGCGGGCTCCGGCATCCAGCCGATCGCCGGCGTCCAGCTCTCGGTCTGCTTCGAGGAAGCGGATCCGGTGGCCCGCGTGGTGCCTCAGCCCGCCAACATCGTGCTGCTCGCGCAGAACGGGGAGGGCTATCGCAACCTCATGCGCTTGGTGAGCCATGCCTATTTCGGCGTCCCGCTGGGCGAGAGTCCGCGCGTTGCCGCTCCTATCCTGTCGGCTCACAGCGAAGGGATCATCGCCCTGACCGGCGGCTTCACGGGACCTCTCGACTGCGCCCTGCGCAACGGCGGGCGTCAGGATCTGGCTCAGACGCGGCTCGATATTCTTAAAAGTGCCTTCGGCCATCAGCTTTATGTCGAGATTCAGCGCCATGGATTGGATGACGAGCGCCTGATCGAGGGCGAGCTGCTGACGCTTGCCGACCGCAACGGCCTGCCGATCGTTGCCGCCAACGAGCCTTTCTTCTCCTCGGCAAAGGATTACGAGGCGCACGACGCACTGCTTGCCATCGCGGAAGGCCAAATCGTCTCCAACCCGGATCGCCGCCGTCTCTCGCCGGAGCACCACTTCAAGACCCGTCAGCAGATGATGGAGCTGTTTGCGGACCTGCCGGACGCGCTGCAGGCAAGCGTCGAGATCGCCATGCGCTGCGCGACGCGCGTGAAGACCCGTAAGCCCATTCTGCCGAGTTTCGGCACCGGTCCTGACGCAGCCACTCTCGACGAAGGGGAGGAGTTGCAGCGCCAGGCGGAGGAGGGGCTTGCCAAGCGCCTTGCCGCCCATGGCCCGGCGCCGGGACTGACGGAGCAGGTCTATCGCGACCGTCTCGCCTTCGAGGTCGGCATCATCCGCAAGATGCAGTTCCCGGGCTACTTCCTGATCGTGGCGGACTTCATCAAATGGGCCAAGGATCACGACATTCCGGTCGGCCCTGGCCGTGGTTCCGGCGCGGGTTCGCTCGTAGCCTATGCGCTCACCATTACCGATCTCGATCCCCTGCGTTTCAGCCTGCTTTTCGAGCGCTTTCTCAATCCGGAACGCGTGTCGATGCCCGACTTCGACATCGACTTCTGCGTGGATGGGCGCGAACGCGTGATTCAATATGTGCAGCAGCGATATGGTGAGGAGCAGGTCGCCCAGATTATCACCTTTGGTACGCTGCTCGCCCGCGGCGTGCTGCGCGACGTTGGCCGCGTGCTTGAGATGCCGTACGGCCAGGTAGACAAGCTCACCAAGCTCGTGCCGCAGAACCCGGCCAATCCGGTGACTCTCGCACAAGCCATCGAAGGCGAGCCCAAGCTGCAGGCGGCCATCGACGAGGAGCCCGTCGTCAAGCGCATGCTCGACATCGCGCAGAAGCTGGAAGGCCTGCATCGGCACGCTTCGACCCACGCGGCCGGTGTCGTGATCGGCGATCGTCCGCTGCAGGAACTGGTGCCACTCTATCGAGACCCGAAGACTGGCATGCGCGTGACCCAGTTCAACATGAAATGGGTCGAGCAGGCGGGCCTCGTGAAGTTCGACTTCCTAGGTCTCAAGACGCTTACCGTCCTGCGCACGGCGGTCGATCTTATTCGGCGCAAAGGGATCGAGGTCGATCTCTCTGCTTTGCCGCTCGATGATCGCAAGACCTACGAGATGCTCCAGCGCGGTGAGACCGTCGGCGTGTTCCAGGTGGAATCGGCGGGTATGCGCAAAGCCCTCGTCGAGATGGAGACCGACCGCTTCGAGGACATCATCGCCCTCGTGGCGCTGTACCGTCCAGGCCCGATGGCTAATATCCCGGTCTATTGCGCGCGCAAATTGGGCAAGGACGAACACAACAAGAAGGACTGGTACCCGCACGACAAGCTAGAGCCGATCCTGCGCGAGACCTTCGGCATCATCGTCTACCAGGAGCAGGTGATGGAGGTGGCCAAGGTCCTCTCCGGCTACTCGCTCGGCGACGCCGACCTGCTGCGGCGCGCCATGGGCAAGAAGATCAAGGCCGAGATGGACGCGCAGCGCGAGCGTTTTGTCTCCGGTGCGAAGGAGGGCGGCCTCGACAAGGCGAAAGCCAACGAGATCTTCGACCTGCTCGCGAAGTTCGCCGATTACGGCTTCAACAAGAGCCACGCGGCAGCCTATGCGCTCGTCGCGTTCCAGACCGCTTATCTGAAAGCCAATCACCCGGTCGAGTTCCTGGCCGCGTCCATGACGCTCGATCTCGACAACACCGACAAGCTGTCGGAATTCCGCCGCGAGGTGCAGCGCCTCGGCTTCAAGGTCATCCCGCCCTCCATCAACCGGTCGGGTGTGGTGTTCGATGTTCAGTACGATGCGGAAGGCCAGGGGCAGATTCTCTATGCGCTGGCTGCTGTCAAAGGCGTGGGCCGGCAGGCCATCGAGAGCGTGGTCGAGGCCCGTGGGGACAAACCGTTCAAGGATCTCGCCGACTTCGCCCGGCGCATCAATCCGCGCATGATCAACAAGCGCACGCTGGAAAACCTGATCGCCGCCGGTGCCTTCGACGAGTTGGAGCCGGACCGGGCCAAGGCCTGCGCCTCCATCGACGCCATGATGAGCCTTGCCCAGCAATCCCATGAGGCTGCCAACGGCGGCATGATGGACATGTTCGGCGGCGTCGCTTCGGCGGATGTCCAACTGCGGATTGGGCCTTACGACCCCTGGCCGGCGGCCGAGAGGCTGCAGCGGGAATACGACGCAGTCGGCTTCTTCCTGTCGGGCCATCCGCTCGACGAATACGGCGAACTTCTCAAGAAGCTGCGGGTTCAGACCTGGGTGGAGTTCTGCCGTTCGGTGAAGGCCGGCAACTCCGTCGGGCGGGTGGCCGCTACCGTGCTCGACCGCCAGGAGCGGCGGACCAAGACCGGCAATAAGATGGGCATCCTTACCCTCTCGGATCAGACCGGGCAGTTCGAAGCCATCATCTTCTCAGAGGGCCTCATGCGCTTCCGCGAAGTGCTCGAGCCCGGCGCCGCCGTGGTCCTGATGCTTCAGGGCGGGATGGAAGGCGACGAGGTGAGGGCGCGAATCGGCATCGCCGAGCCGCTGGAAGAGGCTCTCGCCAAGCACCAGAAGGGCATGCGGATCTTCCTGCGGGACGAGCGGCCCATTTCAAGTGTGCAGGAGCGCCTGAAGGCGAGGGGCGAGGGTGAGGTGTCCCTGGTTCTGATTCTCGACGATGGAGACAGGGAGGTCGAGGTCAAGCTTCCCGGCAAATACATGGCTTCGCCCCAGATCGCCGGTGCTCTCCGGGCGGTCCCGGGGGTGGTGGACGTTCACATGAACTGACCTGCTTCTCCCTCTCCGCCGCCGATCCCGAGTGCTCCCGGTATCGGTATGCTAAACCAGGAGTCGGGAACACCCGACTTGCGGCGGGAGAGGGGCATGTCACGCTTGCATTCCTTCCACTTTCCAACTATATGCGCCCGCATCCCACACGCGGAATCCCCTCATGAGCCCATGAGGAACCCCCGGTGGCCGGAAAGTCCGGTCCACTGTTCCGCGGAGGCTTAACCGGAGAATAGACTATGGCGCTTCCTGAATTCTCGATGCGCAGCCTTCTTGAGGCTGGCGCTCACTTTGGCCACCAGGCCCACCGCTGGAACCCGAAGATGGGTCAATACATCTTTGGCACCCGCAATAACATCCACATCATCGATCTCGCCCAGTCGGTCCCGATGCTGCATCGCGCCCTTCAGGCTGTGAGCGACACCGTGGCCAAGGGCGGCCGTGTGCTGTTCGTCGGCACCAAGCGTCAGGCAGCCGATGCGGTCGCCGATGCGGCCAAGCGCTCGGCGCAGTATTATGTGAACGCTCGCTGGCTCGGCGGCATGCTGACCAACTGGAAGACGATTTCCGGCTCGCGCCTGCGCAAGGTCGACGAGATCCTCGCCGGCGGCGGCCAGGGCCTCACGAAGAAAGAGCGTCTCATGCTCGCCCGCGAGAAGGAAAAGCTCGAGCGCGCTCTTGGCGGCATCAAGGACATGGGCGGCACGCCCGACCTGATCTTCGTCATCGACACCAACAAGGAGCAGCTGGCGATCCAGGAGGCCAAGCGCCTCGGCATCCCGGTGGCGGCGATCGTCGACACCAACTGCGACCCGGACGGCATCACCTTCCCGGTTCCGGCCAATGACGATGCCGGCCGTGCAATCGCTCTCTATTGCGATCTGGTTGCTCGCGCTGCCCTCGATGGCATCTCCCGCGGCGCCGGCGACATGGGCATCGACATCGGTGCCTCCGAGAACCCGATGGCTGAAGAGCTTCCTGCCAACGACACGGCTGCTGCTGCCCCCGCCTATGAGGGTGAGCAGTTCGAGCGTCTGGCGGCCCCCCGCGGCGCTCCGGACGATCTGACCAAGCTCAACGGCGTTGGCCCGCAGCTCGAGAAGAAGCTCAACGAAGCCGGCATCTTCCACTACTGGCAGCTCGCTGCCATGCAGTCGGCCGATGTAGCTCAGCTCGACAAGGACCTGAAGCTGAACGGCCGTCTCGAGCGCGATGGCTGGATCAACCAGGCCCGCTCGATGATCGAAGCCGCTGCTGCGTAAGCCTTACGGCGCCGCATCGTGCAGCGCCGCTTGAACGAATGATCGAGCCCGGCGTTCCACGAGCGCCGGGCTCCCTCTATGCATAAACCTTGAAAGGAACAGCCATGGCGAACATTACCGCTGCGATGGTGAAAGAGCTGCGCGAGACGACCAGCGCCGGCATGATGGACTGCAAGGCCGCCCTCGCCGAGACCAACGGCGACATGGAGGCCGCAATCGACTGGCTCCGCAAGAAGGGCCTCTCGAAGGCTGCCAAGAAGGCCGGCCGCGTGGCCGCCGAGGGCCTCGTGGCCGTCGAGTCGTCGGGTCACACCGCCACGATTCTCGAGGTGAACTCCGAGACGGACTTTGTCGCCCGCAACGACGGGTTCCAGGCTTTCGTCCGCGAAGCCGCCAAGATCGGCCTCATGGGCAATGGCACCATCGAGTCGCTTGAGACCGCCAAGTTCCCGGGCTCCGATACGACCGTGAAGGATCGCCTGCAGGAACTCATCGCCACCATCGGCGAGAACATGACCCTGCGTCGCGTCGCAAAGCTCGAAGTCTCGAAGGGCGTGATCGCCACCTATGTCCACAATGCCGTGACCGAGGGCCTCGGCAAGATCGGCGTGCTTGTGGCGCTCGAGTCCGAAGGCGACGTGACCGTTCTCGGCGCGCTCGGCCGTCAGATCGCCATGCACGTGGCTGCCACCAACCCGGTGGCCCTCGATGCCTCCGGCGTCGATCAGGCGACCATCGACCGCGAGACCGCGATCCTGCGCGACAAGAACGCCGGCAAGCCGGACAACGTCATGCAGAAGATCGTCGAGAGCGGCCTGAAGAGCTACTTCAAGGAAGTCACCCTCCTGGAGCAGCCCTTCGTGCATGACTCGTCCAAGACCGTGAGCCAGGTGCTCAAGGAAGCCGAGTCCAAGGCCGGCAAGCCGGTCACTCTGAAGGCCTTCGTCCGCTATGCCCTCGGCGAGGGCATCGAGAAGGAGGAAGCTCCGGACTTCGCGGCGGAAGTTGCCGCCCAGGCCGGTCTCAAGGCCTAAATCGACCTTACGCAAAACGGCGGCTCCTCAGCCGCCGTTTTCATGAGAGGGTTCGAAAAGAAAGGTCTGATGATGGCAACGTTCCGGCGCATTCTGGTGAAGCTCTCAGGCGAGGCCCTCATGGCCCCCGACGGCTATTGGCTCGATCCCCAGATTCTGAGCTCTCTGGCGGAAGATCTCGCCCAGGCCACCCGCGCCGGCTTCGAGATTGCGGTTGTCATCGGCGGCGGCAACATCATCCGTGGCGCCCGTATGAGCGCCGCCGGCTGGATCGACCGTCCGACCGCCGATTCCATGGGCATGCTCGGCACGGTCATGAACTCTCTGGCCGTCGAGACGGCCCTGAACGCTGCCGGCGTTCCGGCCCGCACCATGTCGGCGGTCTCCATGCCGACGATCTGCGAAACCTATGCCCGCCAGCCCGCCCTGCATCACCTGGACAAGGGGCAGGTGGTTGTTCTGGCCGGAGGCACCGGCAACCCGTTCTTCACCACCGACACCGCCGCAGTCCTGCGCGCGGCCGAATTGCGCTGCGATGCGGTGCTCAAGGCGACCCAGGTCGATGGCGTCTACTCGGCCGATCCCAAGAAGGACCCGAATGCGGTGCGATTCGACCGCCTGACCCATGACGAGGCCATCGCCAGGGACCTGAAGGTGATGGATACGGCCGCCTTCGCCCTAGCCCGTGAGAGCAGATTGTCGATCATCGTGGGCTCGGTGCATGCTCCGAGTTCCGTGACGGCTCTTCTCCAGGGGAAAGTGCCCTCAACGGTTGTCGCCCCTTGATCCAGGGGTCTTGATGCTGGACCCTGGGGGGCGTAAGCCCGTTTAGACAGTTCGCGTAAGGACAAAACCGATGGCTACGACCTTTGATATCGCCGATGTGAAGCGCCGCATGCAGGGCGCCATCAACGCATTCAAGAACGACCTGGGCAGCCTCAGGACGGGCCGCGCCTCCCCGAACCTGCTCGACCCGATCCAGATCGACGCCTATGGCGCATCGATGCCGATCTCGCAGGTGGCTACCGTCAACGTTCCGGAGCCGCGCCTGCTCAGTGTCCAGGTCTGGGACCGGGGGATGGTCGCCGCAGTGGAAAAGGCGATCCGCGAGTCGGATCTCGGCCTCAACCCCCAGACGGAAGGTCAAGTGATCCGCCTGCGTATCCCTGAGATGAACGAGCAGCGCCGCAAGGAGATGGTGAAGGTCGCGCACAAATATGCCGAAGAGGCGAAGATCGCGGTTCGTCACGTACGCCGCGACGGCCTCGACCTGCTCAAGAAGCTTGAGAAGGATAGCGCGATCAGCGAGGATGACGGCAAGCGCCATGCAGAGCAGGTGCAGAAGGCGACGGATCAGTTCGTGGCCGAGGTCGATACCATTCTGGTCGCCAAGGAAAAGGAAATCATGCACGTCTGATTCTTAGGGCGTGCATCGGAACAGGACATCATGAGCGGCGAAGCCAAACGGGTGGATCCAGGCTTTGCCTGCAGGGAAGCAGGCGAGGGGATGCCGGCCCACGTTGCCATCATCATGGATGGGAATGGCCGTTGGGCTGCTCAACGGGGACTGCCCCGCTTCGAGGGGCACCGGCGCGGCGTCGAGGCGATCCGCCGGGCCGTGCGCACGGCCGGTGCCCTGGGAATCCGCTACCTGACAGTCTACAGCTTCTCCGCCGAAAACTGGCGGCGTCCGGCTGAAGAGGTCTCGGACCTCATGGGTCTTCTCAAGCGCTTCGTCCGGCACGACCTGGCCGAGCTTCACGCCAACAACATCCGTGTCAGGATCATCGGCGAGCGGGAGGGCTTGGCCTCGGACATCCGCCTGCTCCTGGAGGAAGCCGAGCAGCTTACCCGATCCAATACTGGCCTCACCCTGGTGATTGCCTTCAATTACGGCGGCCGCCAGGAGATCGTGAGCGCCGTGCGGGCGCTGGCTCGAAAGGTGAAGGAGGGCAGTCTCGACCCAGCCGAGATCGACATGGATTCGGTCGGCTCGGCTCTCGACACCCATGGCATACCGGATCCGGATCTGGTCATCAGAACCTCCGGGGAGCAGCGGGTCTCGAACTTCCTGACTTGGCAGACGGCCTATTCCGAGTTCGTTTTCCTGCCGTGCTACTGGCCTGATTTCGACGAGGCGGCTTTCAAATCCGCTATCGATGAGTATTGCAGGCGCGACCGCCGGTTCGGCGGGCTTAGCGCCCGGGCTGTCTGACGATGGTTGCGGACGAAGGCTCCTCGCCGTCTCACTCAAAGCCGGTCCCCTCCAAGGAACTGACGACCAGGGTTCTATCCGCCCTTGTCATGGTGGCCGCTGCGCTCCTCACGGCTTACTGGGGCGGCTGGCCTTTTGCCTTGTTCTGGCTGGCGGCCGGAATCGCCATCGTGGTGGAATGGACCGATATGACCGGGATCGAGCCCCGGCGGCTTGTCCAGGCCGTTCTCGGGCTGGGTCTTGCGGCCTTGACGCTTCTGTTCCTGCTCGATGCCGGGTTGTGGCCTTCCTTGGTTGTTAGCCTTGTCGCGCTGGCAGCCGGCGCCTTTGCGGCCTCCGGTGCTCAGATGCGTGTTTGGGTTGTCTCCAGCTTTATCTATGCGGTCCCGATCGTTCTCGTGCCACCCATGGTGCGCGCTCATCCCGATCTCGGGATCCTCGGCCTCCTCTGGATGTTTGCCGTCGTATGGGCCACCGATATCGCGGCCTACTTCACGGGGCGTACCTTCGGGGGACCGAAGCTCTGCCCCCCCATCAGCCCCAAGAAGACCTGGTCCGGTTTCGTCGGCGGGGTCGTTGCCGCAACGGCGGGCGGCCTCCTGGTAGCCTGGATCGGGCAGCGGTATGGCGCCACCCTGCCTCTGGGTTTCTCCGGTATCGCCGCCCTGTCCATCGTGGCGTCCATTGCCAGTCAGGTCGGCGATCTGGGCGAGTCAGCACTCAAGCGCCATTGTCAGGTCAAGGATTCGAGCCATCTCATCCCAGGGCATGGCGGAGTCATGGATCGACTTGACGGCTTCTGGGCCGTCTGTCTCATCGTCCTTGTTCTGCTGCCCCTTGCCCCCACCGTATAGGCCTTGATGACCCGTTCCCTCACGATTCTTGGAGCAACCGGTTCGATCGGCCGTTCGACGGCGGACGTGGTGCTTGCTCACCCTGACGCGCTCAGGGTCGAGGCCGTTGTGGGTGGCCGCGATGCACTGGCCTTGGCGGAGGTGGCCCGCCGCCTCGGAGCAAAATTTGCAGCCCTTGCCGACGAGCGCGGAGGCGAGGCCTTGCGGCAGGCGCTCTCCGGAACGGGAATCGACAGCGGAGCGGGACAGGCTGCCGTGTTGGAAGCCGCCGAGCGCGAGGCTGACATCGTCCTTGCCGCCATCAGCGGAACCGCAGGCCTTGCCCCGACCCATGCTGCCCTGAAGCCGGGGAGGCGGATTGCCCTGGCCAATAAGGAAAGCCTCGTCTGCGCCGGCGACGCTTTCATGGCCGATGCGCGCCGCCTCGATGTCGAGATCATGCCGGTCGATTCCGAGCACAATGCCCTGGAGCACGCCTTGGCCGCCGGTCTCAACCGTGATGTGGAAAAGGCGGTGATCACCGCTTCAGGCGGTCCATTCCGAACCTGGCCGCGGGAGCGGATTGCAAAGGCCAGCGCCAAGGAGGCCTCGGCTCATCCGGTCTGGTCCATGGGGTCGAAGATCAACATCGATTCCGCGACCTTGATGAACAAGGGCCTCGAATTGATCGAGGCTCATCATCTGTTCGGTCTTGGCGCGGAGCGCCTCGACGTCCTGGTTCACCCGGAAGCCATCGTTCACGGCTTGGTGCAATGGACCGATGGGGCCGTGACAGCGGGGCTCGCCCTGCCGGACATGAAGGTGCCCATCGCCAATGCCCTCCAGGGCGAAGGCCGCCTGAGAATGGAACTGCCTCGTCTCGATCTTGCCGCGATTGGCCGTTTAAGCTTCGAGCGGCCCGATGAGGACCGTTTCCCGTGCCTGTCCTTGGCAAAGGCGGCGCTGAGGGCCGGAGGGGCGATGCCTACGATCTTGAATGCCGCCAACGAGATCGTGGTCGAGGCCTATATAGCAGGCGCAATCGAATTTTATGATATTTCCGAGATTGTTGAGAGGGTTTGCTCGACTTTTTCCGGAAGACGGATTCTAACGCCGGCGAGCGTCGCGGAGGCTCTGGCCATCGACCAGGAGGTCCGGGCGACGACGCGCAAGCTCATTCCAGCCCCTGTCGAAACCGCGCAGGCTCGATAGGGCGCGAAAGGAACACAGATGGACTTTCTCTCAATGATCGGTGGTGCGACAGGCTCCCTGTTCCTGACCCTGATTGCTTTCCTCGTGGTGCTCACAGTGGTCGTTTTCGTCCACGAGTTCGGCCATTTCTGGGTTGGACGGCTGTGCGGCGTGGGCGTGACCGCCTTCTCCATCGGGTTCGGACCTGAGCTGGCAGGCTGGACGGACAAGAAGGGGACGCGGTGGAAGCTCTGCGCCATTCCCCTTGGAGGATACGTGAAGTTCGTCGGCGATCTCAACGCCGCCAGCGTGCCGGACCAGGACCAGCTCGATCAGATGCCCGTCGAGCAGCGCGCCATCAGCTTTCCTCACCAGAATGTCGCCAAGCGGGCTGCCATCGTGGCGGCAGGGCCGATTGCCAATTTCATCCTGGCCATCGCGATTTTCGCAGGGTTCAACTACTTCAACGGACGGGCTGTTTTGGAGCCCCGGATCGAGGCGGTTCAACCCGGCAGCGCGGCCGAAAAGGCTGGCTTCCAGCCGAAGGACCTGATCCTGACTGTCGACGGCAGAATCATACAGACCTTTGCCGACATGCAGCTCATCGTGAGTTCAAGCGCGGGCGAACCGCTCGCGTTCACCGTGGAGCGCAACGGCGAAACAGTTGCCCTAACGGCAACTCCAAACTTCGTCGAAAGGACCAGCCCCTTCGGCAAGCAGCGGATCGGTCTGCTGGGAGTCGAGGTGTCTCGGGATCCCTCGGCCGTCAAGCGCCTGACCTATTCTCCCTGGGGCGCCTTGAAGGCTGCCGTGGTCGAGACCTGGAACCTCGTCGAGCGCACGCTCAACTTCATCCGCCGCCTGGTGATGGGGGTGGAATCGGCCGATCAGCTCTCGGGGCCCATCGGAATCGCCCGGGCCTCCGGCACAGCCTTCGACATCGGCGGGGTCTACAGCCTTGTCAGCCTGATCGGATTCATGTCGGTCTCCATCGGCCTCATTAACCTTTTCCCCATTCCCCTGTTGGATGGCGGCCACTTGATGTTCTATGCCATTGAGGCCGTGCGCGGCCGTCCTCTGAGCGAAAAAGCCCAGGAAATCGGCTTCAGAATCGGGTTTGCCCTGGTGGCGATGCTCATGCTCTTCGCCACTTGGAATGATCTTGTTCACCTTGGCACCAGTTTTATGAGCCCGGGATCGTGACAAGGACGCCACGCAGGATAAAAATCGCTACTCTGTTGTGGACGCGCCGTTTGCAATAGCGGCGAAAGTTTGTACAAGCGCTTCACATGGATAAGGTTGGAGGCACGCGTCTCCAGTCTGCGGGGACACCCTCGTTAGGGATATAAAGACAAAGAACGGGCCAGTTGATGATGTCGACGACCACGCCTCGCCGGAAGAAGCCGGCCACCACCGCCGTTATCGCAATCAGCGCGCTGATGGCCGGAATTACCGCCGCGGAGAGCGCCTTCGCGCAGCAGGTGGCCCCAAGGAATCGCCGTGCTTCCGCCGCGCAGGGCCCCATCGTCAACCGCGTAGTGGTCGAAGGGAACAAGAAGATCGAGAGCGCGGCCTTCCAGGATCAGTTCCAGGCCCGCGCCCGTGCTCCCTACAATCAGGCCGCCGTGGATGCCGACGTCGGTCGCATCCTTGAGATTTATCGCCAGTCGGGCCGGGGCCTTGCCCAGGTGACCCCTCGTGTGGTCGACCTCCCCAACGGCACGGTGGACGTGGTCTACACGGTGGTCGAGGGTGACAAGACCGGCGTGAAGGAAATCCGGTTCGTCGGCAACAGCCAGGTCTCTTCGAGCCGCCTGCGCGGTGTCATGCAGACCACCGAGACGAACCTCCTGAGCTTCCTCAAGAGCACCGACGTCTATGACCCGGACCGTCTGGCGAACGACCTTGAGCTGATCCGCCGCTATTACCTCAAGAACGGCTATGCCGACTTCCGCATCGTCTCCAACGATGTCACGTTCGACCCCAATGGAGGCGGCTACGTTGTCACCATCGCGGTCGAAGAGGGTGAGCAGTACCGGGTCGGCAGCGTCAGCGTCGATCCCCGCCTCCCCGGCGTGGATTCCGATGCCATTCGCCGTGGTGTTTCCACCTCGGAGGGCTCCGTCTACAATGCGGAAGCCGTCGAGAAGTCGGTCCAGAACCTTACCGCCAATGTCGCTCGGCAGGGCAACCCCTTCGCGCTGGTGCGCCCCGTCGGCGCCCGCGATCCGTCGACCCGCACGATCAGCCTCACCTACGTGGTCGAGGAAGCGCCGCGGATCTACATCGAGCGGATCAACGTGCGCGGCAACAGCCGTACCCGCGATTACGTCATCCGCCGCGAGTTCGAACTCGGCGAGGGCGATGCCTACAATCAAGTTCTTGTCGACCGGGCTGAGCGCCGCCTGAACAACCTCGGTTATTTCAAGCGGGTCCGCATCTCCAACGAGCCCGGCTCGTCGGCCGACCGCGTCGTCGTGAACGTGGATGTGGAAGATCAGTCCACCGGCGCGTTCTCGATCTCGGGCGGCTACTCGACGGCGGACGGCTTCATCGGCGAAGTCTCCGTGACAGAGACCAACTTCCTGGGCCGCGGCCAGTTCGTCCGCCTCGCAGGCCAGCTCGGCCAGCGTGCCCACGGCGTCGACTTCTCGTTCACCGAGCCGTACTTCCTGGGCTACCGGATGTCCGCGGGTATCGACCTGTATTCGAAGTTCAGCGACCAGACCCAGTACTCCCGCTACGAGAACCGGATTACCGGCGGTACGCTGCGCCTGGGCCTTCCGTTCACTGAAGACTTCACGATCACGGCCCGGTACTCGCTCTACCAGCAGGAAATCACGATCCCGAACGATGAGGATCGGCCGTATAACGACTGCTCGTTCCCGATCCCAGGGTTCACGGACACCAATAGGGATGGCGTCATCACCCGCGCCGAGTGCGAGGGCAACGGCGAGGCGTCTCTCGCGATCAAGAACGCCCAGGGTGAGACGATCACCTCCCTGGCGGGCCTGACCTTCAACTACAATACCCTCGACAGCACCCGTAACCCGCGCAACGGCTTCTATGCCGAGGTGAAGACGGACTTCGCCGGACTTGGCGGCGACTCCCGCTTCTTCCGTGTGACGGGTGACGCTCGCTACTACCACGAGCTCTTCGAGGATGTGGTCGGTATCGCCCGCGTTCAGGGCGGCCACATCATGGGCCTTGGCGACAATGGCGATGCGGGCGGCGATCTGCGCATCATCGACCACTTCTTCATGGGTCCGTCCCTGGTGCGTGGCTTCGCCTCCAACGGCATCGGCCCGCGCGACATCTCGACCTCCGACTCCAGGGCGAACGCCCTCGGCGGTACCACCTATTTCGGCGGCTCGCTCGAAGTGCAGTTCCCGATCCCGGTCCTCCCGCGTGAGCTCGGTCTGCGCGGCGCCGTGTTCGCTGATGCCGGTACACTCTTCGGCTATGACGGCCCGACGGTGTTCGAGGGTATTGATGGTGGAACTATTCGTGTCCGGGATGAGAGCACTCTGCGCTCGTCCGTGGGTGCTTCGATCCTGTGGACCTCGCCGCTCGGCCCGATCCGCTTTGACTACGCGTTTGCCCTTTCGAAGGATGAGGGACTTGAGCTAGCGGATGGCACTCGTGTCGGCGGTGACCGCACCCAGGCCTTCCGGTTCACGGGTGGCACGCGCTTCTAATCGGGGAGGGCGCCGAACGGCGCCCTCACTTATTCTTCATGGCTGAATCAGATTTCTTCCCGCAAAGCCAGACGTTGAATCTGCGTCAGGTGGCGGAGATGGCCCATATAGCGCTCCCCGACGGCACCGACGGGGAGTTTTTGCTTCGTGGGGTTGCCCCGCTCGAGAGCGCGGGGCCGGGCGATCTCGCCTATATGGACAACCCGGCTTATGTCGGTGCCCTGGCGGCGACCCGAGCCGCAGCCTGCCTGGTAACGCCGCGCTATGCCTCCAAGGTGCCCTCCGGCACTGTCGCTCTGATCACGCCCCAGGCCTATCGGGTTTTCGCTCAGGTCCTGGCGGTCCTGTTCCCGTCCGCCATGCGGCCGGAATCCTCCTTTGCTGCGACCGGGATTTCCCCCGGCTCCTTCGTCCACCCCTCCGCGAGGCTGGAGCATGGTGTGCGCGTCGATCCGGGCGCGGTCGTCGGGCCGCAGGCGGAAATCGGGGCAGGCACCCTGATCGGTGCTCATTCGGTGATCGGTTCCAACGTCAAGATCGGACGGGACTGCTCCATCGCCGCCAATGTGACCGTCACCCACGCCTATCTCGGCAACCGGGTCATTCTTCATCCGGGCGTCAGGATCGGTCAGGATGGCTTTGGCTTTGCCATGGGACCGCAGGGACACCTCAAGGTGCCGCAGGTCGGGCGCGTCATCATCCAGGACGATGTGGAGATCGGGGCGAATACCACGGTCGACAGGGGCGCGAGCCGCGATACGGTGATCGGCGAGGGCACCAAGATCGATAACCTGGTCCAGATCGCCCATAACGTCGTGATCGGTCGCCATTGCGTGATCGTGGCCCAGGTCGGCATCGCCGGCTCCACGACCATCGAGGATTATGTGGCCCTCGGCGGCCAGGTGGCGGTGAAAGGCCATGTCCGGATCGGCATGGGCGCCCAGATCGCAGCCACCAGCGGCGTCAACGGCGATGTTCCGGCGGGCGCCCGATGGGGTGGCATTCCGGCCCGGCCCATGCGGGAGTGGTTCCGCGAGATCACGGCGCTGAAAAAGCTTGCATCCCAAGGCGATTCCGCCAAAGACGACGATGCGTCTTCATAACGTTTG
>JAJFBI010000561.1 GCA_020697385.1 Microvirga sp.
AAGACGTTTGCGCTCAACGCTCCGGGGCGGTATCGGTCATCCCGTGAACGACACCTCCTTCTCCTCACCCCGCTCCATCACGGCCCATTACAACGCCCTGGTCACGTCCGGCGCCATCGAGCGCGATCCGGCGCAGGTGGCGCTGCTGAAAAGGCTGGAGGCGTTGGCCGAAAGCCTCGCCAACCATCGTCTCGCCCGCAAGCCCAGCGCCCTCGGCTGGCTCTTCGGCAAGAAGAACAAGGACCACGCGCCGCCCAAAGGGCTCTATGTCTGGGGCTCCGTCGGGCGCGGCAAGACCATGCTCATGGACCTGTTCTTCGAGGCGCTGCCCGTGCGGCGCAAGCGCCGGGTTCATTTCCATGCCTTCCTGTCCGACGTGCACGAGCGCATCCATGCCTACCGGCAGAAACTGAAAAGCGGGGAGGTCTCGGGCGACGATCCCATCGCGCCCGTGGCGGCGGCTCTGGCCGAGGAGGCCTGGGTGCTCTGCTTCGACGAGTTCACCGTCACAGACATTGCCGATGCCATGATCCTCGGGCGCCTGTTCACGGCGCTCTTCGCCCATGGGGTCGTGGTGGTGGCGACCTCCAACGTGGAGCCGGACCGGCTCTACGAGGGCGGTCTCAACCGCTCGCTCTTCCTGCCCTTCATCGGGCTCCTGCAGCAGCGGATGGCCGTGGTGAAGCTCGAATCCCGCACCGATTTCCGGCTCGAAAAGCTCGCCGGCAGCCCGGTCTTCTACACGCCGGCGGACAATCACGCCCATCTCGCGCTCACTCGCGCCTTCAAGAGCCTGACAGGCCGTGAGCATGGCAAGCCCGTGACCCTGACCGTGAAGGGCCATCCGGTGGAGGTCCCGCAGGCGGCCGGCGGCGTGGCGCGCTTCTCCTTCGAGGATCTGTGCTCCAAGCCCTTGGGGGCCGCCGATTATCTCACTGTGGCCGAGGAGTTTCACACAATCATCCTGGAGAACATCCCCAGGATGAGCTTCGAGCGCCGCAACGAGGCCAAGCGCTTCATCATGCTGATCGATGCCCTCTATGACGCCCATGTGAAGCTGCTGGCTTCGGCTGAAGCCGAGGTGTCCGAGCTCTATCATGCGGATTCCGGCCGCGAGGCGTTCGAGTTCGACCGCACGGTGTCGCGCCTCATCGAGATGCGCTCGGAAGAGTATCTGTCCCTGCCGCACGGCCGCTCGGACTCGGAGGCCTCGGGCGGTTCGGCGGGGCTTGCCGAGACATGAAGCGGCCGGCCGGCAGTCTCGGAAAGGGGGCGGACTCCGCCCCGGCCGACACCCGGCTGCTTGCTATTGCCGCCGACCAGCTCAAGGAGTTCGGCCCCAGGCACGTCACCGTGGTGGGCATTGCGGACGCGGCCGGCATGACCCACGCCAATGTCTACCGCTACTTCACCAACAAAGCGGCTCTCATCGATGCGGTCGCCGGCCAATGGCTGCGGGGGATGGAGGCGACGATTGCCGACATCGCGGATTCCCCTGACCCCGCCGACGACAAGCTCGAGCGCCTGATCCAGGCCTGGGCGCGGGTTCACCGGGATCTCCTGAAGGAAGACCGCCACCTCTTCGACGTCTATTGCACGGCCACCGAAACCTCGCGCCCTCTCGTGCGCAAGCACCGGGCCCGCATGCGCCAGCTGATCGAGCGCGTGCTGGACGAGGGGATCGTCACGGGCAAGTTCGACCCCCGGGACCGGGAAAAGGCCCATGCCTTCATCAGCGATGCGGTCTACCGCTTCATCAACCCGCTGACGGTCCGCCTTGATGCGGAGGTGCCGCAGGACATCCTCGACCAGCGCCTCGCCGTCATGATCCGGGTGGTGCTGAGGGCCCTGGCGAATGGCAGCGTCTAGGGTCAGTTACAAATTTCGAAAATTGTAACATGAAAATTCCGGTGGCCCTGCCTCAGCAAGTTCCTGTAAACACGAAGTATTTCATGATTGTTAAGCTTGAGAACACTTTTCCGGGGTCTCAAAGCCTGGCCTGTTAACCTTTTGATCGCTTGATGGCTGCCCATTTCTGGTGTCATACAGCGCCACCTCAAAAAGGCTCATGCCAACAATCCAAGGCAAAACCCAAGGACACACTATGGCCCGGAAAAAGATCGCGCTCATCGGTGCAGGCCAGATCGGCGGTACGCTCGCCCATCTCGTCGGCTTGAAGGAACTCGGCGACGTCATTCTCTTCGACATCGCGGAAGGCATCCCCCAGGGCAAAGGTCTCGACATCGCAGAATCTGCGCCGGTCGACGGGTTCGACGCCAAGTATAAGGGCGCCAACGACTACGCCGATATCGCCGGCGCCGACGTGATCATCGTGACCGCCGGCGTGCCGCGCAAGCCCGGCATGAGCCGCGACGACCTGATCGGCATCAACCTGAAGGTCATGGAAGCGGTCGGCGGCGGCATCAAGCAATATGCCCCGAACGCCTTCGTCATCTGCATCACCAACCCGCTCGACGCCATGGTGTGGGCGCTCCAGAAGTTCTCCGGCCTCAAGCCCGAGAAGATCGTCGGCATGGCCGGCGTGCTGGACTCGGCCCGCTTCCGTCACTTCCTGGCCGAGGAGTTCAACGTCTCGGTTGAGGACGTGACCGCCTTCGTGCTCGGCGGCCACGGCGACGACATGGTGCCGCTGGTGCGCTATTCCACGGTGGCCGGCGTGCCGTTGCCGGACCTTGTGAAGATGGGCTGGACCACCCAGGAGAAGCTCGACGCCATGGTCGAGCGCACCCGTAAAGGGGGCGGCGAGATCGTCAACCTGCTCAAGACCGGCTCGGCCTTCTACGCGCCGGCGGCTTCCGCCATCGCCATGGCCGAGAGCTACCTCAAGGACAAGAAGCGCGTCCTGCCCTGCGCGGCCTACCTCAACGGCCAGTACGGCGTGAAGGACATGTTCGTGGGCGTTCCGATCGTGATCGGCGAGAACGGCGTCGAGCGCATCGTCGAGGTCGAGTTCTCGGCCGACGAGCAGGCCATGTTCGAGAAGTCGGTGGCGTCCGTGCAGGGCCTCGTCGACGCCTGCAAGCAGATCAACTCGACCCTCGCGTAACCCATTCGCGTCATGGCCGCACGTGTTGCA
>JAJFBI010000562.1 GCA_020697385.1 Microvirga sp.
GTTGTCGAGGAAGTCGACCACGCCCGGGCCCGCCTCAAGGTGGCGGTGTCCATCTTCGGCCGCGCGACGCCGGTCGAACTCGAATACGGTCAGGTCGAAAAGGTCTGACCGGCGGGAAGTGGCGCCTTATCGGTGGCATTTCTCAGGCTCTCTGAGAGGGCCTTTCATCCGCGGGAGGTCTGCCCGGTCGCCAGCCGGGGTTTTGGACTGGACCGCGATCTGCAACTGCCATTCCGTTCGGTAGGCTCCGGGCGGGTGGTCCATTAGGAGCAGTCCTATGGCAAAGAAAATCTCGGGCTACGTTAAGCTTCAAGTGCCCGCAGGCGCAGCCAACCCGTCGCCGCCGATCGGTCCGGCGCTCGGTCAGCGCGGCCTGAACATCATGGAATTCTGCAAGGCCTTCAACGCGAAGACCGCGCAGATGGAGAAGGGCACCCCGATCCCGGTGATCATCACCGCGTATCAGGACCGCTCCTTCACCTTCGAGATGAAGCAGCCCCCGGTCTCGTACTGGCTCAAGAAGGCCGCGAAGATCGACAAGGGTTCGCAGACCCCCGGCAAGGGGAGCAATGTCGGCCGCGTGACCCGCGACCAGATCCGCGAGATCGCCGAGAAGAAGATGGTCGATCTCAACTGCGACACCGTTGAATCCGCCATGGCCATGATCGAGGGCTCCGCGCGCTCGATGGGCATGGAAGTGGCGCCGCCCGCGAGGGCATTGAGGTCACCAAGCTCTATCCGATCCAGGATGCGGTGAAGCTGATCAAGGAACGCGCCAAGGCGAAGTTCGACGAGACCATCGAGATCTCGATGAACCTCGGAGTCGATCCCCGTCACGCCGACCAGATGGTCCGCGGCGTCTGCAACCTGCCGAACGGCTCCGGCCGTACGGTGCGCGTGGCCGTGTTCGCCCGCGGCGCCAAGGCTGACGAAGCCAAGGCGGCCGGTGCCGACGTGGTGGGCGCCGAGGAGCTCTTCGAGGTGGTTAACGGCGGCACGATCGATTTCGACCGCTGCATTGCCACCCCGGACATGATGCCGCTCGTCGGTCGTCTCGGTAAGGTTCTCGGCCCGCGCGGCCTGATGCCGAACCCGAAGGTCGGAACGGTCACCATGGACGTGAAGGGTGCCGTGGAAGCCGCCAAGGGCGGCGCCGTCGAGTTCCGCGTCGAGAAGGCCGTCATCGTCCACGCCGGCATCGGCAAGGCCTCGTTCGACGAGGGCAAGCTGGTCGAGAACATCAAGGCGTTCGCCGATGCCGTTTCCAAGGCGAAGCCCACAGGCGCCAAGGGCACCTACATCCAGCGCGTCGCCGTCTCCTCGACGATGGGCCCGGGTGTGAAGGTCGATCCGGCTTCGGTCCTCAACGCCTAAGCTTGTTCTGTCCAGAACTTCAGGAGGGCCGGCGTTTCAGGACGCCGGCCCTTATCCATTGTGAATGGCATGATTATATGCCCTTAGGAGAGGGCTCCAGACAGGGGCTAACCCTGGGGCCACAAAATCCTTAAAACTTACACCTCGCTGCCCCTTGGCAAGAGGGGGAAAAAGGATTATAGGGATTCTTTGAGTTTCCAACATAGGCTGAGGCTCCGCTTTTGCGCGGGCGTTAGGCTAGAAATCCGTCCCGGAGACGGGGCGGTGACAGGCCGGCGAGCCAAGAGGCAACTTTTGGCGCGTTCCGGCTATGTCCTGTCCAAGACTGCAGGTGCCGGCTTAGCCGGTTTAATTCGAGAGGGCCTGCATAGACGGGGAAGCCGAGTTTACCATCTGCTAACGCAGATGACGGGAGTCGGTTCGAACCATCTCACCCGGTGCGCCGCCAGGCGTCATTTGGGGGACAGGGCTTGCGAGAGCGTCGTTCAAGATGCCTCGGATGCAAGTCCGGGCCTTGATCGGCAAATGCAACCGGCGGAACTTTTCCGCCAACCGGAGAGAGCCCAGTGGAAAGAGCAGCAAAGCGCGAGCTCGTCTCGACTCTCAACGACGTGTTTTCGAGCACGAGCGTTGTCGTCGTCGCCCACTATGCTGGCCTCACGGTCGCCGACATGCAGAAGCTGCGCGCGCAGATGAAGCAGGCCGGCGCCACCGTGAAGGTCGCAAAAAACAGCCTCGCCAAAATCGCTCTCGAAGGCAAGGACGTCGCGTCCATCTCGGGCCTTATGAAAGGTCCGACCCTGATCGCTTATTCGAGCGATCCGGTCGCGGCGCCCAAGGTCGTTGTTGATTTCGCCAAGGGGAACGACAAGCTCGTCATCCTCGGCGGCGCAATGGGCACGACCGCCCTGAACGTGGACGGAGTGAAGGCACTTGCCACTCTGCCGTCCCTTGATGAACTGCGCGGCAAGCTGGTCGGCCTTATCCAGGCTCCGGCTACCAAGATCGCTCAGCTCAGCACTGCGCCGGCGGCGAAGCTCGCCCGCGTATTCGGGGCCTATGCCAAGACAGGCGAAGCGGCGTGAGGCCGTACCTCAACACCATCAATCGTTCGAACTGAACCTAAGGAACTAAGAAATGGCTGATCTTGCCAAGCTCGTTGACGATCTTTCGTCGCTGACCGTTCTCGAGGCCGCTGAGCTCTCGAAGATGCTCGAAGAGAAGTGGGGCGTTTCCGCTGCTGCGGCTGTTGCCGTCGCTGCTGCTCCCGGTGCTGGCGGCGCTGCCGCTGCTGTTGAAGAGCAGACCGAGTTCACGGTCGTCCTGGCTGGCGCCGGCGACAAGAAGATCGAGGTCATCAAGGAAGTCCGTGGCATCACGGGCCTGGGCCTCAAGGAAGCTAAGGACCTCGTCGAAGGTGCGCCGAAGCCCGTCAAGGAAGGCGTCTCCAAGGACGAAGCCGAGAAGATCAAGGCGACCCTCGAGAAGGTCGGCGCCAAGGTCGAGCTCAAGTAATTTTGCGGCCAACACGGCCGCAGGATTACCCCCGAGAAATCGGGGCTCAAAACACACGGTCCCAGGCGTTTTTGCCTGGGGCCGTTGTGTCGTCAAAGAGGCCGGGCTTCTTTGGCGATGTCTAGAAGGGCTCGCAAAGAGCCCGGATTGGTTCGAAAACCGGCGCTTTCCGCCGGGCGGCTCATCCAGGGTCCCGATCCCGGGATTCTCGATTAGCCGTGTATGAGGAACGAGGTCCAGATGGCCAATACACTGATCGGCCGGAAGCGCATTCGCAAGTTCTTCGGGAAAATCAAGGAAGTGGCGGAGATGCCGAACCTCATCGAGGTTCAAAAGGCATCCTACGACCAGTTCCTGATGGTCGAAGAGCCAAAGGGTGGCCGGCCGGAAGAGGGCTTGCAAGCCGTCTTCAAATCGGTTTTCCCGATTTCGGACTTTTCAAATACTGCCCTGCTCGAGTTCGTGAAGTACACGTTCGAGCCGCCGAAGTATGACGTGGACGAGTGCCGCCAGCGGGGCATGACCTTCGCTGCGCCGCTCAAGGTCACGCTGCGCCTGGTCGTGTGGGATGTCGACGAGGATACCGGCGCCCGCTCGATCCGCGACATCAAGGAGCAGGACGTCTACATGGGCGACATGCCGCTCATGACGTCGAACGGCACCTTCGTGATCAACGGCACCGAGCGCGTCATCGTCTCGCAGATGCACCGCAGCCCGGGCGTCTTCTTCGACCATGACAAGGGCAAGACCCATTCTTCGGGCAAG
>JAJFBI010000563.1 GCA_020697385.1 Microvirga sp.
GGACACGAAAAATCTTGGTGAGCAGGCCGAGCAGGCCGAGCAGGAGTTCATGTCCTATGTCCCCAACGACGACAACAGAAAATTTACCGAGCTTTACAACGTCCAGCGCCTGAAATCCCCCTTTTACGTACACGAAAAATTATAGCAGCGCGTAATGCCCGGCGCAGCCACGCTATGCGAGATGCCGTTCGAGCTCGCGCTTGAGGTCGTCCTTCGCCGGCTCCGCTGCGGAGAGGATGGCGCGTGCCTCGAAGAAGTCGAGCACGCGGAAGCGGTCGACGGCGGGGCGGACCACGATTTCCGGGCGGTAGATCTTGAGCTTCGCCGCGACGATCGCCGCCTGCATGATCTGGAGCGAGCCGAACATCGCTTCGAAGCCTGAAGGCGAGCGGGCCGGATGCGGAACCGGCCCGCCGGTGACATCGGCGGCGACGATGACGTCGGCGCGCCCGATTAGATGATCGAAAGGCAGCGGGTTGACCGCGCCGCCATCGATCAGGAGCCGCCCGCCGATCTTCACCGCGCGCATCAGGCTCGGAATCGCGATCGACGCCGCCACGGCCGGCGCGAGCGGCCCTTCGGTGAACACGGCCTCGGCGCGCCCGTAATAGTCGGTTCCCACGACGATGAGGGGCAGGCGCAGATCCTCGAAGCGCGCCGGCATCGCCTCCGGCCAGAGCCGCTCGAGGAGCCGCTCGCCGTCGATGAGCAAAGGGTTGCCGAACCCGGCGAGTACGTCGGTGAGGCGCCCGACGCGCGCCGCGATCAGCGCCGCCATCACCTCCGCGCGGTCGCGCAGGGTGCCCAGCGTACGGCTGCGTATTTCGCGCGCGCTCATGCCGGCCGCATAGGCCGCGCCCACCACAGCGCCCATGGAGGAGCCGGCGATCACGGCAGGCTTCAGGCCGAGCTCGTCGAAAGATTCGAGCACCGCAATATGCGCAAGGCCGCGTGCGCTGCCCGCGCCGAGCGCAAGCGCGAAGGTCGGAGCGGAGGCGGATTTCACGGCGCACGCCATCACCGGACGGCGTATGTGCGAGAACGGCCGCGACGTCATCGCCTGAGACGCCCAGCTGCGTCCTCGTCGGCGCGGGCGAGGAGGACCGTTGAGCGAGGTATTACGAAGGCTAACACTCCTCAGACTTAGAGGCTGCATAGAGCAGACCTTTTTCGAGGTGGGCGAGAAAGGTCGCGTCGCCGAACAACTCGGGCCGATGTCCTAGCCCCGTGTACCAGGCTCGCCCGCCATTAAGTTTCCGGCACCATGCAATCGGATGCTCGGCGCCCATCTCCCCGCCTTCATAAGTACTCTCGTCCAAGGCTGAGATCACCGTAACCTCGGCGCTCGGGCGGTTGCGATAGTTATAGAACTCGTCCGTCACCCGCCATGCGACCGGCCAGCTGCCACCGAGCGGACGCGCGAAGCGCACCGTGCCCGTCTGCAAGCCGGGCGGATGACTCTTGAACCAAGCGCCGACGAGCTCGCCGTACCATGGCCAATCGTATTCCGTGTCGGCTGCGGAATGAACGCCGAGATAGCCGCCCCCTGCGCCGATGAATGCCTCGAACGCCCGCTGCTGCTCCTCATCGAGAATGTCGCCGGTCGTGTTGACGAAAGCGACCGCCTTGAACCGCAAGAGGTTGTCGAGGCGGAACAGGGCGGCGTCTTCGCTATGCTCGACGGCAATGCGGTAACGCGCCGCGAGGCCGCTAATCGCCGCGACCGCCGCGGGAATGGAGTCGTGGCGATAGCCCGCCGTCTTCGTAAAGACGAGAAGGCGGTCGCCCTCAGCCGTGGCGAATGGCGCCTGCAACGCGCCGGCGAGAGCGAGCAGCAGAAATGGTACGAACCTGCGCCTGATGCTCCGGCTCCTCGATCTCGGTTGGGCCATGCGGTATCACTCGACCGTTCACCTGCTGTCGATAGCATAGGCCTGCGGCTGTGTGGGCGGGTGGATGGTGAAAAGCGGAGTTCGGCCCAGTCGCCGGTGGATGCATCGCCCCTGAGGTTCTCGGAACGGTCTGGCGAGGCCCGGCTGATTCCATGAAGCCTGCGTGACGATCGTCAGCGAGCTAGTCGCTCCTTCTCGCCTACCGCGCCCCCACCGACTCCATTGCGCACGGCACTTTTTTCAACATGGTTCAGGACGGCGACGTGTTCGGCGACGGTGTCAATGTCGCCGCAAGGCTGGAGGCTTTAGCTGAGCCGGGGGGATCTGTGTCTCACGCACCGTGCGTGAGCATGTTCGAGATCGTGTCGAGTATGGTTTCGACGACCTAGGCGAGCAGCATGTTAAAAACATTGCGAGGCCGCTGCGAGTGTTCCGGCTCGTTTTCGATCCTAATGGAGCACCCGCCCAACCATCCAGCCCCGATGCGACCTTAACCACGAGTGATGACGCTTCCGAAGTTGTCGAGATTACCTTTTGGCAGTCCGTCGAGGCGGGTGGCACTCCAGCCGAGTACCGGGCCTACTTGGAGCGATACCCGAACGGCTCCTTTATGGCCTTAGCTCAGGCTCGCCTCGCTTCCACAAGCAGGGACCGGGCTCGAAGCCCGGACCCGAGCATTGAGCTAGCCTTCTGGAACTCGATCAAGGACAGCGAGGACCCAGCGATGTTCCTGGCTTACCTAGAGAAATACCCGGATGGCGAGTTCCGCAGTTTGGCTGAGATCGGTAGGCGGGCCGCTGACGCACCTTCCGGACTTGCCTCGCTCTCGGGGCTCCTGAAGTCAGCATTCTCGACCGATGCAGAGCACCTTCATAGCTGATGCGAAAGCTTTCGGTCTCGCAGAAGCTCGCCCTTCGAGATGACCTGACAAAGCTGAGGGAGGAATGCCCGGTCGCTCCATAATGTGCCGGGTAGGTGGGTCGGGCAGTCGTTTTCTCAGACGCTGCTCCAGCCTACCGCGTCCAGCCTACCGCGACGAAGCTTTTGGTCGCGGTAATTCAGTCGCCGGCGCGGCTAGGAGGGCCCTTAAGCCAGGTGTGAAACGCCCCGCCCGCATGCCGTCTATTTTAGATGGAATCGACGCCGGTCGTGACGGAGAGGGTGGGGCTTGAGGACGGAACGCGAGTCAATCCCATGCA
>JAJFBI010000564.1 GCA_020697385.1 Microvirga sp.
CGAGTTCATCAGCTCGAGGTCGGCGATGATCTTCGGGTTCGCCGGATCGCTGCCGATGTCGACGACCGAGACCGTGTCCTCACCCGGCGCGGCGGTGACCACCTTGCCGGCCGCGTCCCAGCCGACCTTCTGATCGTTGCCGACGATCATCAGCTCGGCACTCGCGACCGGCGCCAGAACCAGCCCGGTCGCTGCCGCCAGCCCGGCGCCCAGACAGACAAGCCGCATCATTGCCGTCTCCCCCAGTCCGGTTGATCCGATCACCGGAACGCCCATGGTGCTCCCCGAGCGGAGTATGCTCGCCTGGGCTGGGATCGACAACTGCGTTCGACCGCGTGCCGCCCGGCCGGCAAGAGATTTCTACCGTAGGAGTAAAGGCGATCACAGACGCCGGGCGCGCGGGGTCCGACAATTCAGCCGATCGATCAGCCCCAACGTCGATCTGCTCGACTCGACCGGGTTCCCGGACGGCACCCGCATCAGGCGGGGATCCGGGGCGATGCGCCTCTTCGAGCTCGGGGATACCGGAATGCCCTGGCGGGGTTTCCAGGACCGACTGGATCCGGCTGTCAAGGACAGCCTGGCGCAGTCCACAGCCGCTCCTAGTGGTCGAAATCTGACGGATGGTACCCGCCCCGCATCCGCCGCTGCCGGACACATGGAGCGGCCGGTCGTGACCCGATTCGGACGTCGCGGCAAGGCTAGGGAAAAGGCGACGATGGGGGCAGCCGAGGGGCCAAGACTGCCCAGGCGCTTTCCTTGGCTTGCGAGCCGTGGCTACATGCCGCCGAATAAGAGCGAAATTCGCGCTGCCGTCGCGCCGGTGCTCAAGCAGCTCGCGGGACTGACTCAAGTACTATCAGCTCCGAACTCAATGGGAGCCTTGCATGCATATCATCCAGACTCGCCGCGATTTCCTGGCCGACCTGTCCTTGGCCGGTGCCGCAGGTTTCCTTGGCGCCCGGAGATCGCTCGCCGACGAGGGCCGCCGGAGACGACCACGATCCGGCTCGGCCGTGACCCCACCATCTGCGTCGCGCCCGGGCGGATCGCCGAGGCCCTGCTGCGCGCGGAGGGATTCACCGATATTCGCTACATGAAAGTACCGAGTACCGGCGGCGCTGTCCTCCGCGGCGAGATCGATTTCGCCTTTTGAAACCGCCGCATGGGTTGTCTCGCAGCTGGATGCCGGCGAGCCACTCGCGGCGTTGGCCGGTGTGCATGTTGGGTGCTACGAGCTGTTCGCGCCCGAGCCGATCCGCACCATCAGCGACCTGAAGGGCAGGCGGGTCGGCATTCCTCAGGCGCCGGGCTCGAGCGGGCACATGCTCCTCGCGGTCATGGCGGCGCAGATCGGGCTCGATCCGCACGCGGACATTGACTGGATCACTACACCCGCCGGCGACCTCCTGGAGGTGTTCGCCGAGCGAAAGGTCGATGCCTTTCTCGGGTTTCCCCCCGAGCCGCAGGAGCTGCGCGCCCGCAGGATCGGCCGCGTGATCCTCAATACGGCCACCGACAAGCCCTGGTCGCAATACTTCTGCTGCATCGCGTTCGGCCACCGGGACTTCGTCCGCGCATCCGGTCGCGACCAAGCGCTACCTGCGGGCCATCCTCAAGCCCGCCGACCTCTGCGCCACCGAGCCGGAATGGGCGGCGCAACAGCTGGTCGATGCCGGTTTCGCCGGACGCTATGACTACGCGCTGCAGACGCTGACCGAGCTTCCGTACGACCGCTGGCGTGAGTACAACCCTGAGGACGCGCTTCGGTTCTACGCGCTGCGGCTCCACGAGGTCGGCATGATCAGCTCGAGCCCGAGGAAGATCCTCGACGAGGGCACGGACTGGCGCTTCGTCAACGAGCTCAAGCGCGAGTTGAAGGCGTGAGTGACGTCGCCCGAGAATGTCGGCTCTTGGTCTAAGAGCCGAGCTCCGGCCAGCATCTCCGAAGCGGGCGTGCCTCAGGTACCTTCCGTTGGATCTCGACCACTAGCTAGCCTGCTTCCTGACCGCTGGCGAACGTGCGCCTTCAGCCCTTCAGCCACAGTCACGTCGCAAGCTCGTCGCCGGCGTCCGCCGCAGCCGCGGCCGGCGTCGCCGCGGGCTCGCCCGACAACCTGCTGAAGTCGTCGAGAACGCCGGCGATCAGCTTCTGGCGGCGTGGATCGCGCCCCATCGAGGTCGTCGCGAAGAGGCCGATCAGGTAACGGGCCTTCTCCGCCGCCTCTCGCCAGGTCGGCGCCGGAGCAGCAATGAGGAATTTCTCGAGCTCCGTCCGGCGGCCGCGCAGCGCCGCCTGGTCGGCCTCGACCTCCGACAGTCGCCTGCGGATCTCGGTGGCTTGTTGCGCAGCCATCCCACGGTGCTCGTCGAGTACGATCGGGTCATGCTTCATGATCATCTTCCTTGCTGAGTTCGTTCCTGACGGTCCCGGCGCCGTCTACGTCCTCCAGGCATCCCGCTCCTGGGCTGCCTGGAGCTCCAAGGGATCGATCTCGACCGCCTGTTCCATGATCGGCTGGCCGGGCCGCGAGCGCAGCCATATCAGGGTCGCCCTGCGCCGAAAGGCGGGAAACGACAGATCCGGCAGCTCCTCCTCCTCGGTCTCCGCCACGTAGGTTCCCGGCGGCTGCGCCTCGTCGATTCCGCTGACCGAAAACGGCCGGGCGAAGGTGATAGTCTTGCGGATCGTGCGCACGGTCATCGGACCTCTCCAGATCGCAGCCTACCCTGCCCTGGCCAGGGCTGTATCGATGCGACAGGTCGTCCGGCGCTTTTACGAATTCGGGGTAGATGTTGCCGGTCGTCGGCATGTGGATACCGCGCCATTCTCCCGCCCCGATCGCATCAGTAGAATTGTATATAGGCTCCATTTGGCATTCTACCTAATAAAGCAGAAGATATGATCGAGAGGCACGGAGCCGGCCCATTATTTTTGGACAACCGAGCGGCAGTGGCGGGTGGTCGCTGCAATTCACCTCACTGGCTGCGAGCTCGCACGACGACGTGGTTCTTCAGTCCGACTCACGAGCCGCCGATCAGGCGTGCACGAGCGCAGCTCTGACGGTCGTCGAAGCTCTTGCGTTCCGG
>JAJFBI010000565.1 GCA_020697385.1 Microvirga sp.
TGGGGCTGATAGGTTGACGGTCTCCGCTGTACCAGCATCGGGAAGAACTGCCCGCCATGATAGGTCACGGTCCCGCACATCCGATCCGCTTTCGCCGAAAGCTTGCCGTCGAACAGGACGTCGCCTTCGCGGGAGGCAACGACCATGTGAATGGTGTTCCCGGTCAGCGTGATCTTGCGGACGACGACAGGCGCGGTGGCTACGGGCGTCAGCGATCCGCCATATGCGCCGTCCACGAAACCGATCGAAAGGAGGCCGAAGCTCGGCCTTCCACCCACATCCATCAGGAAGTCCCAATTACCGTGGAGGTTCGGGGCCTCGGCGCCGGCCGGAACAGCATCCGTGCCGCAATTCACGGTAATGGTGGTGGTGGATGCGGGCTCTGCGGCAGCCATGGTGGGAGTGGCAAAGGCGGCAAGCAGGGCTAGCGTCATCAAACGTTTCATCTTCATTCTCTATGTTCGGATAGGTTTGGGCGCTGGTCGCCCGGTGGTGATCGTCATCGTCAAGCTCCGCCGCCTAGACAAGCTGGGCTTTCGCCAATAGCCTCGGGTTTTTCGCGAATGTAGTAACGATGCAGTTCACGCAGCGCCAACGACTTTTCCCCGGAAAATTGCGGCTCCTGCTTGCCGCGATATTGGTCGGTTTGCTGCTCGGCTTTGCCGGGCCCTTCGGCTCCTACCCGGCTTTCCCCACCCAAACCCGCTATGTCTTTTGGCTGGGGCTCACTGTGGCAGGGGTCATGACTGCTGCTGCTACGGATGCGGTCCTGCCCTCGATGCGCCTTCGATTGGGCGCGCGCCGCATCGGCGTCGTCGCCTTGGTGTCTGCGCTTCCGATGACGTTCGTCGTGACCTGGGCTATTTCGCTCGTCCAGCAGGGACGCTTTTTCACGCCGCAGCAGCTACCGGCACTTTTTGCAGCCGTTGCGACGGTTCAACTCCTGATCGTTCACGTGATAACCATCAAGACGCCCACCGTTGACAACGACGCGGCACGGGACCGGCAGCCGCCCTCGGCGGGGCGCAGTGGAGAGGCGGCAACCCCAGCTCTCCCTTCCTCCCTGCTGGTCCGGCTGCCACCCGACATCGGCAGCGACGTAATCGCGCTTGAGACCGAAGATCATTATCTTCGCGTTCATACGAGCGCGGGAAGCGCCCTGATCCTGATGCGGATGGCGGATGCGGTGGCCTTGCTCGATCCGCGCCTGGGTGCGCAGGTGCATCGCCGCTGGTGGGTCGCGGAAAGAGCCGTCGCGCACGTGCAGAGGGACGGGCAGAAGCTCTGCCTTGGCCTGACCAACAATATTGTGGTTCCAGTCGGCAGAACCTTCTTGGGGATGGCAAGAGCGAGGTTCGCCTATGCCCGCAGGATCGACTCTTCACAGGTGGACGAGGTCCTGCCTTAACAGGGTAGGCGCCTGGCCTTCGCCTTGTGCCGTTCCAAGTACCTCGTCCATCGGCACGGCAGGCTTACCCGCATGGCGTGGAACATATGCTCCAGGAACTTCGCGGTTTGGACAATCCCGTTCAGGACGGCGGGCAGCGTGATGCACGTGAAAGCCTTAGGGCCGCCTGTGAGGCTTACATAACGAGAAACTGTCCGCAGGCATCCGGATCCGCAGAGAAAAACATTCTCGCGCACCCAAAGATTGGGCTGCTTTAAAGCCATAGACTTTCCCCTCGCGTGTAACAGATCTGTGTTACAGTTCGAGCCAAGAAAGCTGTTCGGAACAAGAAACTTAAGCCTGCCAGGGCTTTCAGAAGAGGTTGGTGGGCCCGGCAGGACTCGAACCTGCAACCAGACCGTTATGAGCGGCCGGCTCTAACCATTGAGCTACAGGCCCTTCCTTGAAAGGAGGGTCACCTTCGGCCGAAGAGGAAAATACTTCCTCCAAGGCTGGTGCCGGAGCATGTCCGGCGCCCTCTCACGTTCCTGTAATACATCGCGTCCTCCGTCAAGCCGGTTCTGCCATCACCGCCCGGTCCCGGCTGTCGCATGGCCTCCTGCCGACATTCAGATCGGTAGCGGCCCACAGCAGCCCAGGATTGCCCTGCGGAATGCTCCTCGTGATAGGCTGGCGGGCGATAGGGAGCCTGCGATGACCGGACGAGCCGAGAAGACCAGCCACCTTGTCCGCGGGATGAGGAGCCCGGACGCCGCGAAGTCGGTTTCGCTCGCCTTGCAGGGCGGCGGAGCTCACGGCGCCTTCACCTGGGGCGTTCTCGATTATCTGCTCGAGGATGGCCGCCTCGCCATCGAGGCAATCACAGGCGCCAGCGCCGGGTCCATGAATGCGGTGGTCCTGTTCGAGGGCTGGCTCGAAGGCGGGCGGGACGGCGCACGCGAGCAGCTTCGCACGTTCTGGCAGCGCGTCAGCCTGGACGGCATTCTGTCGCCGGTGCAGCGCTCGCTCTTCGATCGCATGCTGAGCTTCTGGAGCATCGGCGGGGCCACGACGCATCTGTGGCTCGATGCCTGGTCGCGGGTGGCGAGCCCTTACGATCTGAACCCGCTCGACATCAATCCCCTGCGGGATGCCCTCAACGAGCTGATCGATTTCGAGCGGGTGCGCGCCTGCACGGATGCGAAGCTCTTCATTGCAGCAACGAATGTCTGGACCGGAAAGATCCGGATTTTCACCGGCCCCGAGCTGACCGTCGATCACGTTCTCGCCTCGGCCTGCCTGCCCATGATCTTCAAGGCGGTCGAGATCGACGGCGAGCCCTACTGGGACGGAGGTTATACCGGCAATCCTGCGCTGTTTCCGCTATACTACGAGACGCAGGCCGACGACATCGTGCTGGTCCAGATCAACCCGATCGAACGTCGGTCGACCCCGCAGAGTGCTCGGGAAATCCAGAACCGTCTCACCGAGATCACGTTCAACGCCAATCTGCTGCAGCAGTTGCGGTCAATCGATTTCGTCACACGTCTCATCGACGAGGGCAAGCTTTCGACACAGGACTACAAGCGGGTGCTGATGCACCGGATCCATGGCGGCGAAAAGCTCGACGAATTTTCGGCCGCTTCGCGCCTGAGCGCCAAATGGGAGTTCTTCGAGACGCTCAGGGATCTGGGCCGGGAGG
>JAJFBI010000566.1 GCA_020697385.1 Microvirga sp.
TCGCAGTGGGAGGCATCCGTTGCGGTGCAGCTCAGAGACGAGATGATGGCAGGCCAAATTATGGCGGTCATGCCTGAGATCAGCTTCGTCGTAGGCCAGGACGATGCGGGCCGGGACATTCGGCACCGCGTTGATTTTGGCGTAATCGATGCTGAGGGCCGCCTTGTTCTGGTCGAGGCAAAGGGCTTTGAAACGCCCAATGGGCGAACAAAAAGAGGAGTTTTGAAGTCGCTTGGCCTGAATGTCCAGGTGAGAACAAAGGCGGTCTCGCGGCGAGCTAAAGCCGGGAAGAGATAGATGGGCGCAGCGATCGATCTCTCTGGCCTGACATTTGGTTACCTTACGGTGCTTGGCCCGGGCGGGCACAAGGCCTTTGGCAATCAGACGGCCCGGCTGTGGAAATGCCGTTGCTTGTGCGGCTCCGAGGTTGCCGTAAGAACGGGATCGCTGCGACAAGGCGGCACAAAGTCCTGCGGGTGCTTCAGGCGGGAGTTCAGCCGACGTGTTAATCTGAAACATGGCCACGCTTGCGGTGGCAGGCGCTCGCGCATCCTTGACGTGTGGCGCGCCATGATAAAGCGATGCTCCGATCCATCCGATAAGAGCTATGTGAACTATGGGGCTAGGGGCATTTTCGTCTGCGAGCGTTGGCTTCTCTTCGAGAACTTCCTCGCCGACATGGGCGAGGGAGAGTCGGGCCTGACTATCGAACGTCAGAATAACGACGGCCCCTATTCGCCGGAGAACTGCATTTGGGCTCCGGATGCAGCGCAGAGGCGCAACAAAAGGTCTACCAGGCTGGTCAGCTATGATGGCCAGCTTCTGTGCCTAAGAGATGCCTGTAGAGCATCGGGGCTTCAGCATTCCTGCGTCTATCGGCGGTCCCGTGACTTCGGCGAGACCCTACAAGAGGCGTTTGACCACCTCCTGCGGAGAAGGGCGGCATGAAGAGCCTCGATCTCGCCGCCGGCAGGGCCAAGCGCGCGGTGCTGAACGCCATCGGGCTCGATGCCCAAGTTCGGACGAAGCCGAAGCGGGAGCGGAAGTGAGCGAAGAGGCAATGAACCTTCCAGCGCTGTGCGACCAAGCAATCCGCGACCTTTCCGAGGCGCGGGACATGGAGGCCGTTAAGGTCATCCACACGGCCGCCGAGATGATGCGGCTGCACGCTCGGCAGCGCCGGCTCGGCGCGCAAGCGCAAAACCGCTGCACCGAAGTCGTGGTGCTGGTCGAGAAGCGAATCGGGCAAGAGGTCGAGAAAGGTCGTGCCGAGGGCACGATCATGAAAGCTCGGCAGAACCGGAGTCGGCACGAGTTACCTGGATCGCGCGAGACCCAGGTAACTCCGGTCTCGGCCGCCGAACTCGGTTTGGAGAAGCACCACCTTCGCGCCAGCCGTGAGATGGCCAATGTGCCGGTCGAGGTCATCCACGAGGCTGTGGAGGCCGCCAATGCGGAGGGCCGTGTCGTGACAAAGGCCGATATCAAAAGGGCGGCCGGTGTAAAGTTTTCCTACGACAGCAAGGCTAAAGCCGGGCGCGGCCGTCGGCAAGGGCGCGAGACCAAAAAGGCTAACTCCAATAAGGGAAAGTCCGGCCGGTCAGGCGAGGACTCGTCTCCCTCGGCTACGAACAGCACTGTGCAGATCAGGACTCTTTCCGAACGCGGCACGGATGGACGGCCTGTTGCCCTTAACCGCTTCTACCTGTCGCTGCGTAGCGTATACGACACGTTGGTCGAGATGGACAGAAGCCCGCCGGCGCTTCTGGCTTATGCAGCCGACAACAGAACCTTCTTTGACCACGAGGTGGTGAGCCGCGTGGCTGAGTTCCTCAGCGACCTTGTGGAGCTGTGGGAAGCCGACCAGGCGGCTTGAGCACATGGCCGGCGCCTGGAACGCCGGCCACCACACACATGACGGTAACTAGCACATGAGCGAAACCCCGCAAGGGATCGGCGAATCCAAGGCGATGGAGGTGATGGCAGCGCTAGTGACCCCACCGCAGCCGAACGGCATCTTGCGTGCCGAGTATATCCTGAAGTGCCCCATGATCACACAGATGTGGGGCTGCTCAAAACTGATCACACCGGAGCTCGCTAGGGAAATTCTGGAGTGGGCATCGACCCAGAGGCCGCTCAGGCCCAGGGCGGTAAAGCGCCTGATGCGGGACCTGAAGAAGGGCGAGTTCGCCCTGACTCACCAAGGATTGGCGTTCGACGAGAACGGCGTTCTGCTGGACGGTCAGCATCGTTTGCAGGCTATCGTACAGTCCGGCGAAGCGGTCGAGCTCTTCTGCTGCTTCAATGTGCCCCGCGCTTCCTTCCGAAAGATTGACCGCAACGAGCGCCGTTCCGTGGCAGACGACTTTGTGCAACTTGGCATTGCGGGCGACAGAAGGACCGCGCTCACGATGTCGGCCGCGGCCCGCATCATTGACACGTTCGACGCGGGGAACAATCCGGCCGCAGAGGATTACCAGGCCAGCACCGAGGAGATTGAGGAGACGGTCTATGCCCATCCTCTCCTCGAAGAAACCGTTCGGTGGGTTCTGACCCATCGCAGCACGGTGAACATTCCCCCAGCCCCGTTCGCGGCATTCCTCACCCTCTTCCGGGAAGTCGATAATACAACCGCCATGGGGTTCGCAGAGCGGTTCGTCGGCGGCGACAAGGAATATCCGGAAGACCCAGCCTTCCTCCTCTTTTCGGGGCAAATTCATTCGGACTCCAAGAGGAAGGTCGGGCGCAGTGGCTTCATGTTTCGGATCGTTCGGGCGTGGAATCAACTCCGTTCCGGAGAGCGGCGTTCAAAGCTGTTCAGTGGTGAAGTGAGGGGCGGCGGCTTTCCTGAAATATCTGGCTACACGCGGAAGGGCTGACCTCATGCAGGCGCGAGCCACTCACGATGTGGGCGGGCTCGCGCCCGTCGGTTCCCTAGGTCACTGGCTTGCGTGGAGCGTGACATGACCATCAATCGTGACCCCCTCCCCATCGGCCGCCATGCTCGCGCCGACTGGCTCCGTGCCCAGGCCGAGGAGTGCATCCGCGAGGCCGACATGCTCAAGGCGGCCGGCGAGCTGCTGGAG
>JAJFBI010000567.1 GCA_020697385.1 Microvirga sp.
GGGCGGGCCGGGCTCGCCGATCAGCACATTCTTGGCAATCTTGTGCGAGGGCGTGCGCGGAAAGGCTTGCCGGAAGCTGAAGTAGCGCGGGACCTTGAACGGCGCGAGGTTCTGCTGGCATTGCGAAATCACGCGATCGATCAGCACGCGATCGGCCGCAAGCCCGTCCTGGAGGCGCAGGAAGGCCTTGACCTCCTCACCTCGGATTTCGTCCGGCACCGGGACCACCGCCGCCTCGACGACCTCGGGGATCGCGTTGAGGACGGCTTCGACCTCGCGCGCGGCGATGTTCTCGCTGCTGCGGCGGATCATGTCCTTTAGCCGGCCGACGATGTAAAAGTAGCCGCGCTCGTCCATCCGAAACAGATCTCCGGTGCGGAACCAGTCGGCATGGAAGGCCGCGGCCGTGGCCTCGGGCTTGCGGTAATATCCTTGCATGATGCCGGGGCCGCGGATGAGGAGCTCTCCGACCTCGCCTGCCGGGAGCGTGCGGCCGCTCTCGTCGGCGATCCGACATTCGCGGAACGGAGCCGGCACGCCGCACGAGCCGGAACCGACCATGTCGGTCGCCTCGATCGGCATGAACATCGCCGAGCCGACTTCCGTCATTCCGAAGGCCTCGCGGGCACAGAGGTCGAAACGCTCCTCGATGCTCGCGTGGAGCTGCCGGGCAACGCCATAGACATTCGCTCTCATGACCTCGTTTGCACCGTCGAGCGGATGCGGCGGTTGCTTCGAGACGAGCCAGGGCAGGAGGCAGAAATTGATGCGGTGATCGCGCACCCAGCCCATGAAGCGGCTGAGGCTTTGGCGCGCGGCGACGAAAAGCGTCGCTCGGTGGTACACCGTCATCAGCAGCAGCCATTGCGGATCCATGTAATAGAAGGGCGTCGAAGCCAGGATCCGCTCGTATTTGCGGCCGTCGCGGAACGCGTTGACCTTGCCGCTCGTGAGCCAATAGCGCTGCGTCAGCATGCATCCTTTAGGGAAGCCAGTGGTCCCCGAGGTGTACTGGATATTCATGAGGTCATCGAGGATGGGCTCCCGCGGCGACGCGAACGCCGCGCTCGGTGCCTCGGCGAGACGCTCCCACTGCAGGCTCGGCACCTTCGCCGGGCCGCCGACGACGATGATGCGCTCGTCCGGGATCGCGGCCTCACCGCTCGCCCGGGCATCCTCGAGCACCGGCAGGAGGTCGGCGTGGATCACCGCGTAGCGCGCCTCGCTGTCGCTCAGCACATAGGCTAGCTCGCGAGCGCGATAGCCAATGTTGACCGGCACCATCACGGCGCCGAGTCGCGCGAGGGCAAGCCAGGTCAGCGGCATCGCAGCGATGTTTGGGAGCATCACCGCGACATGGACGCCGTGGCCGACGCCGACGTCGAGCAGGCTCCGCGCAAGCGCGTTCACCGCATCGCGCAGCCCCTCGTAGGTTAGACGCTCGTTGCTCTCGAAGAAATCCAAGACCAGGCGATCGGGCACCTCGGCGGCGGCGGCGTCGAGCAGCGCGCCGACATTCGCCGGCAGGGGCTCGCTCTCGATCGCTCGGCGGCGCTCGGCGACCGGCGCGGCGGGTCGGCTTAGGACTGCGTGGCGTGGCATGTCAGCGTTTCTGCTCGGGCTTCTGCAACAGCAGCATCGCGACACAGACCAGAAGCGACGCTAAGGTGAGGAGGGTGGAGATCGCGGCGAGAACCGGGGAGATCTCCCAGCGGATCGCGCTGTACATCTTCACCGGCAACGTCATAGTGGTCGGCCCGGCGAGGAAGTAGGCCACCACGACCTCGTCGAACGAGATCAGGAAGGCGAACAGCGCGCCGACGGCGATCGCCGGACGAATCTGGGGCAGGACGACGCTGCGCATGACACGCGCGCGGCCGGCGCCCATGAGGAGCGCCACGGTTTCTAGCGCGGGATCGATCTGCCGCAGACCCGAGCTTACAGCGACGATGATGAACGGCACCACGAGGACGGTGTGGGCGACGACGAGGCTTGCGGTCGAGCCAACGATCCCGAGCCAGGCGAAGTTGAGGTAGAGGCCGAGCCCGAGGACGATGACCGGGACGAGGATCGGGCTCAGCACCAGCACGTTAAGGGCGCGCTTGCCGGGGAACTCGGCGCGTACGAGCCCATAGGCGGCGGGAACGGCTATGACCGTCGCCAGCACGGTGGTCATGACCGCAACCTTGAAGCTCTGGATCGTCGCGCCCCACCACGCCTGCTCGCTGAAGAACTCCCGGTAGAGCGAGAGCGAGAACTCCCGGGGCGGGAACTGGAACTCCTGCGAGCCGCTGAACGACACCGGGATGACGATGAGGCTCGGGAGCAGAAGAAAAAGGTAACCGGTCCAGGCGACGAGCCCGCCCGTCCGCGTGAGCAGCGACGGCGCGACGGCCTGGTCCGCGGCGGGATCGCTCATGCGAACTGTCCCGCCCCGCGTACCCGCATCAGCAGGGCTGCGAGAACCCCGGAAATGACGAGTAGGACGATCGAGATCGCCGAGGCGGCGGTCCAGTCGAGCGTCTGCCGCGTGTAGAAATCGACGAGGTTCGCCATCATCATGTCCCGCCGCCCGCCGAGGAGGGCGGGAGTGATGTACATGCCGACGGCGAGGGCGAGGTTCATCAGCACGCCGGCAAGCACGCCGGGCACGCTGAGCGGCAGAGTTATGCGGAAGAAGATTCGCAACGGCCCGGCGCCCATCAGCTCGGCGACCCGGCGCAACGAGGGGTCCTGCGCAAGCAGATTCGCGAGGATCGGCAGGACCATAAAGGGCAGTAGGTAGTTGATCATGCCGATCACGACCCCGACCCGGTTGAACATCATCTCGAAGGAGACGGCGCCAGCGCTGAGCGCCCGCAGCAGCTCGTTGACCAGCCCCTTCTCGCCGAGCGTGACGGTAAAGGCGTAGCTCTTGACGAGGATGCTGGTCCAGAAAGGAAGCATCACTAGAATCATGTAGAGCATGCGCCGCCGGGGCGGCTGCCGGGCTAGGTGCATCGCGATCGCGTAGCCGAGGACGAGGCTGACCAAGGTCGCGCTGATGGCGATTTCGAAGGTGTTCCACAGGACGAGCGAGAACATGGCGCGGCCAGCCAGCGTCTAGCCGGCCGGCCGCTCGGGAACGGGCTCGCCGATCAGACGATCATCCACTCGGTGTAGCGCTTCTGCAGGTTGACGTAGTTGTTCGCCCACCAGCCGTCGTCGACGTAAGCGTTGGTCGGCTTGTTCATGTCGGGCATGAACTTCTTCGCTTCGGCCGACGAGAGCTCGAAGCCCTTGTGTGTGTTCGGCGCGAAGCTGAGCGCGTCAGCGAAGGCCGCTTGCCGATCCGGACGCAGACAGAAGGCCACGTAGCGCATCGCGGCTTCCTTTTTCTTCGAATGCTTCGGGACGGCGAGATACTCGAGGCTGTTCAAGGTCTGCTCGAACGACGCTTCGATCGAGGTGCCCGCGCGCTGCGCGGGCTTTACGCGGCTCGCATAGGTATAAG
>JAJFBI010000568.1 GCA_020697385.1 Microvirga sp.
TTCCATGAGCGCTGGCACGAGACCGTCTCCGGCGTGTTCGAGGATCATGTGGCCCTGTTGCTCCGCCTGCGTGAGGCAGGCGTGCCGAATTACTGCATCACGAACTTCTCCAGCCCCAAGTTCATCCTGGCGCAGGAGCGCTTTCCGTTTCTCGCAGGCTTCGACGGCATCATCGTCTCCGGCGACGAGCGCCTGTTGAAGCCTGATCCCGCCATCTATCATCTCTTGCTCGACCGCTATGGGCTCAAAGCGGAGGATTGCGTGTTCATCGACGATTCCCAGCCCAATGTGGAGGCAGCGCGCGATGTTGGCATACATGCGATCCACTGCAGTGAAGGGATCGATCTGGCGGCAGAGCTGCGGGAGTATGGCTTTCCGGTCTAATTGCCAGCCGGTAGTTGACCCTTGTTCCTCCTCCGTCATCCCCGGGCCTATCCCGGGGATCCACGTCTTTGCACCGTTGTGGTTCCTAAGACGTGGATGGCCGGAACAAGTCCGGCCATGACGGTGAGGGTATCATTCCTGATGGTCATGGAGCGGAATGACGGGCGGATGCGTCGGAGTATCATTCAACGTCCCTTGCCCTCCCGCTCTGCATGAGCCATCAGGCGGCATGCGCGAGTTCGACACCCACCTTCCCATCGACGCCGTCCTCGGCAGCTTGACGGCGAGCCTGCGCGGGCGGCCGAATGCGGTGCTCGTGGCGCCGCCGGGCGCCGGCAAGACCACGCGCGTGCCGCTGGTGCTGCTCGACGAGCCCTGGGTGAACGGGGGCAAGATCATCGTGCTGGAGCCGCGCCGCCTCGCGGCCCGCGCCGCAGCCGCCCGCATGGCGCAGACCCTTGGCGAGGCGGTGGGCGAGACGGTGGGCCTGCGCGTACGCCTCGGGTCCAAGGTGAGCCGCAAGACGCGGATCGAGGTGGTGACGGAGGGCGTCTTTGCCCGCATGATCCTCGACGATCCGGCGCTGGAAGGCATTGCGGCCGTTCTGTTTGACGAGTTCCATGAACGCTCCCTCGATGCGGATCTCGGCCTCGCCCTGGCGCTCGATGCGCAAGGCGGCCTGCGCGAGGACCTTCGCCTGCTCGTGATGTCCGCAACCCTCGACGGCGCACGGGTGGCAAGGCTGTTGAGCGACGCGCCGGTGGTCGAATCCGAGGGGCGTGCCTATCCGGTCGAGACCCGCTATCTCGGGCGCGATCCCAATCGCCGCATCGAGGAGCAGGTGACGGACGCGGTCACGCGCGCCCTTCGCGCTGAGAGCGGCTCCATCCTGGTCTTCCTGCCGGGCCAGGGAGAAATCCGCCGGGTCGAGACGATGTTACGCGAGCGCATCACCGATCCCGCGATCGACATCGCGCCGCTCTTTGGCGCCCTGGAGCGGGGCGAGCAGGATCTGGCGGTGAGCCCCGCCAAGCCCGGACGGCGCAAGGTGGTGCTCGCCACCTCCATCGCTGAGACCTCGCTCACCATCGAGGGCGTGAGGGTCGTCATCGATTCGGGGCTCGCCCGCGTGCCGGTCTACGAGCCGAATATCGGCCTCACGCGGCTGGAAACCGTGCGCGTCTCCCGCGCTGCCGCCGATCAGCGGCGGGGTCGCGCAGGCCGTACCGAGCCGGGTGTCTGCTATCGGCTTTGGGAGGAGGCGGCAACGGGAGCGCTGGAGCCGTTCGGCCGACCGGAGATTCTGTCCGCTGATCTCGCGCCGCTGCTGCTCGATTGCGCTGCCTGGGGCGTTGCGGACCCGACGGCGCTCGCCTTCCTCGATCCGCCGCCCGCACCTGCCCTGAAGGAGGCGAGAGCGCTGCTGCAGCAGCTCGGTGCGCTCGATGGCGAGAGGCGCATCACCGATGTGGGCCGCCGCCTGCGCGACCTGCCCTTGCCGCCGCGATTGGCCCGCATGGTGCTGCTCGCCGGCTCGAGCGGACAGGCCCGCGATGCCGCCGATGTGGCGGCCGTTCTTGTCGAGCGCGGCCTCGGCGGCGATGCGGCGGATCTCGCCGACCGGGTCGAGCGCTTCCGCCGCGACCGCTCCAAGCGCGCCGAGGACATGCGGCGCATGGCGGAGGGCTGGGCGAAGGGCAGCAACGGCTCGGCAAAGGGCGAGTCGCGGTCCATCGGCGCGCTGCTGACGCTGGCCTATCCCGATCGCCTCGCCAAGGCCCGCGGCAAGCCGGGCGAATACCTCATGGCCAACGGGCGCGGCGCCTCGCTCGAAGCCTATGAACGGCTGGCGAAGGAGCCTTATCTGGCCATCGCCGAAATCGCCGGCGGCGCGGCCTCTGCACGTATTCTGGCGGCAGCGGCCATATCCCAGGAGGAGGTCGAGGCGCTGTTCGGCGATGCCATCGAGCAGCGCGACGAAGTCACCTTCGACCGGCAGGCGCGGGCCCTGCGGGCGCGCGGCGTCCGACGCCTGGGTGCGCTGCTGCTCAACGAGCGCCCCCTGAAGGTTCCGCAGACGGAAGAAGCGGCGCTGGCGCTGGCCGAAGGTCTCGTGTCGCTGGGGCTCGATGCACTCCCCTGGTCGAAGGCGTTGGCGCAGTGGCGCGAGCGCGTGGTGTTCCTGCGCCAGGCCGAGGGCGAGGAATGGCCGGACCTGTCCGACGAGGCACTGACGCGCACGGCGGACGAATGGCTGGCGCCACATCTGGTTGGCAGGAGCGGCCTCAGCGAGATCGGCCCTGACCTGTTGAGCGAGGCCCTGCGCGGTCTGCTGCCGTGGAACCTGCAGCGTCGTCTCGATGCGGAGGCGCCGACCCATATCGAGGTGCCGACCGGCTCGCAGATCCCGATCGATTACGGCGCCGAAGAGGGGCCCGTCCTCGCCGTGCGGGTGCAGGAACTCTTCGGCCTCGACAAGCACCCCACCATCGCGGTCGGGCGCGTGCCGCTCATCCTGCATCTGCTCTCGCCGGCGCAGCGTCCGATCCAGATCACCCGCGATCTGCCGGGATTCTGGCGCGGCTCCTGGGCGGCGGTGCGGGCCGACATGCGCGGGCAGTATCCGAAGCATCCCTGGCCCGAGGATCCATTGTCCGCACCACCCACACGACGCGCGAAGCCACGGGGCACGTGATCCC
>JAJFBI010000054.1 GCA_020697385.1 Microvirga sp.
CATCGGCGCCGAGATCGGCAAGCAACTGGCCGACCCAGGGGCCCGCCAGAATGCGCGCGAGTTCGAGGACTTTGAGGCCTGCGAGCGGTTTCATTCGGATCAATCCATGATGGTGTCGAGGCCGCGCCGCAGGCCGGTGAAGGAGCCGACGCGACGGGCTGCCAGCAAGGTGCCGGCCACATAGGGAGCGGCCGACGATCCGGCATCGTGACGGATCACGAGCCGCTCATTGTCGGCGCCGAACACGGCTTCGCAGGACAGGACGAAGGAGGGCATGCGCAGGGAATGGACCTGCACCGGCTCCCTGGCGCCGAGCGCGCCGCCGCGTGTCTCGCGAACGCCGGCGAGTTCGGCGACGGGCTTCGAGGTGGCACTCTGGCGCGCCTCACTCAGAAGCTCGGCTAGCTCGCGGGCGGTGCCCGATGGCGTGTCCGGCTTCTTGGCCGAGGCATAGTCGATGATCTCGACATCCGGCACGTAGCGCGCGGCCTCGAGGGCGAACCGGCGCAGCAGCGTCGCGGTGATCGAGAAATTGCCGGCCGCGAGCACGCCGCGACCCACCTTCTGGGCCTCTGCGTCGATCTCGGCATAGTCTTCGGCGCTCAAGCCCGATGTGCCGACGACCACGTGCCGGCCCCGTGCCAGCGCGGTGAGAGCATGAGCTTTCACGGCGCCGGGCTTGGTGTAGTCGATCACCACGTCGGACGGCGCGGCGAGCGCCTCTTCCAGTGTGGCGCTGATCGGAACACCGAGGCGGGGAAGGCCTGCGGCCTCGCCCGCATCACGGCCGGCGGCACTGCGGCCGACGGCGCCTGCCAGCTCGAGATCGTCGGCGGCGGCAATTGCCGCCACGAGGGCCTTGCCGACCCAGCCGGTCGATCCTGCCAGGGTGATCCGAAGAGCCATGGATGCGCCCTTTCTTAGAAGAAGGCCTGCAGGCCGGTCTGGGCGCGGCCCAGGATGAGGGCATGCACGTCGTGGGTGCCCTCATAGGTGTTCACGGTCTCCAAGTTCTGCGCATGGCGCATCACGTGGTATTCCTCCTGGATGCCGTTGCCGCCGTGCATGTCGCGGGCGATGCGGGCGATTTCCAGCGCCTTGCCGCAATTGTTGCGCTTGACCAGCGAGATCATCTCCGGCGCCACGCGACCCTCGTCGAAGAGGCGGCCGACGCGCAAGCTGGCATGAAGGCCGAGCGTGATCTCGGTCATCATGTCGGCGAGCTTCTTCTGCACGAGCTGGGTGGCGGCGAGCGGCCGGTCGAACTGCTTGCGGTCGAGGGTGTACTGGCGCGCCCGGTGCCAGCAATCTTCGGCCGCGCCAAGCGATCCCCAGGAGATGCCGTAGCGGGCGCGGTTGAGGCAGCCGAAGGGGCCCTTCAGGCCGGACACGTTCGGCAGCAGGGCGTCCTCGCCCACCTCGACGTTGTCCATGACGATCTCGCCGGTGATCGAGGCACGAAGCGAGAGCTTGCCGCCGATCTTCGGAGCGGACAGACCCTTCATGCCCTTGTCCAGCACGAAGCCGCGGATCTGGTTGTCGTGGGCTTCCGACTTCGCCCACACGACGAACACGTCCGCGATGGGGGAGTTGGAGATCCACATCTTGGAGCCGCTGATACGATAGCCGCCATCGGTCTTCACGGCGCGGGTCTTCATGCCGGCCGGGTCGGAGCCAGCATCGGGCTCGGTGAGGCCGAAGCAGCCCACGAACTCGCCCGAGGCGAGCTTGGGCAGGTACTTGCGGCGTTGATCCTCGGAGCCGTAGGCATAGATCGGGTACATGACCAGGGAGGACTGCACGCTCATCATGGAGCGGTAGCCGGAATCGACCCGCTCCACCTCACGGGCCACAAGGCCGTAGGCCACATAAGACGCGCCGGCGCAGCCGTAATCCTCCGGCAGGGTGACGCCGAGAAGGCCGAGCTCGCCCATCTCGTTGAAGATGGCACGGTCCGTCTTCTCCTCGCGGTAGGCCTCGATCACGCGGGGCAGGAGCTTGTCCTGGGCGTAGGCACGGGCCGTGTCGCGGATCATGCGCTCGTCATCGGTGAGGAGATCGTCGAGGAGCAGCGGATCTTCCCATTTGAGCTTCGCGAGTTCCTGTTGAACACCGGCCATGATGATCATCCTTCCCATGAAAGGTTGCGGGCGCCGGCATCAAGCCAGCCAAACCCATTGAATTTGAGCGGTAAAATCGCGCTGGACAGGCCAAAAGTAAATCGACATCTTCGCAGCAGGTTATTCTCAACCGGAATGAACGGGTGTTTCGTCGCGGCTTCCTGCCCAATGTGGGCAACCTTCTCGCCTTCGAGGCCACGGCCCGCCATGGCAGCGTGTCGCGGGCAGCCGAGGAGCTGAATCTGACGCAAAGCGCTGTCTCGCGCCAGATCCAGCAACTGGAGGAGTCGCTCGGCGTCTCCCTTTTCAGCCGCTCGCGGCAGCGGGTGGTGCTCACCGATGTGGGGCGCCTGTATGCATCCCAGGTGCGCAGCACCCTGTCCGAACTGTCCGACGCCACCCATCAGGCGATCGCGCTGTCCGGCACGACCGGCGTTCTGAACCTCGCCACCCTGCCGACCTTCGGCACCCGCTGGCTCATTCCGCGCATTCCCGGCTTCTTCGCCCAGCATCCTGGCGCGACAGTCAATTTCGGCGTGCGGCTCGTGCCCTTCGACTTTGCCGCCGAGCCCTTCGACGCCGCCATCCATTTCGGCGAGCCGCACTGGCCAGGCGCTGTATGTGAATTGCTGCGGACGGAGGAGGCGGTGCCCGTCTGCAGCCCGACCTACCGGGAGCGCGAGAACCTGCGCTCACCGCAGGACCTGGCCCGCGCCACCCTGCTGCAGCAGAGCACGCGCCCCACAGCCTGGGCGGAGTGGTTCGCCAGCGTCGGGGTGGAGATCGGCAATCCCCTGCGCGGCCCACGCTTCGAGCAATTCGCCATGGTGGCCCAGGCAGCGGCAGCGGGCTTGGGCGCCGCCCTGATCCCGCACTTCCTGATCGCCGACGAGCTGGCATCGGGACGCCTGGAGATCCTGTTCCCCAACAGCCTCGTCAGCGGCGGCGCCTATTACCTCGTCTATCCGGAGCATAAGGCGGAGACACCGCTTCTGCGCTCCTTCCGCGACTGGATCCTCGACCAGACCCGTCAGGGATAAACCCGCTTCAGCTTCATGGTCCTGAAACTCAGGGTCAGGGCCACACAGGCACAGACGAAGATGGCGCTCACCATCGACACGGACGTACCGTCGTAGAGGGCGCTGACCAGCGCGATGACCACGGCGCCCGTGCTGAGCTGGAGAGTGCCCATAAGCGCCGAGGCCGTGCCGGCAACGGGACCGTGTTCCTCGAGGGCGAGCACCGCCGTGGACGGAATGACGAAGCCCAGGCAGCCGAACGACACGAAGAGAAGCCCCCACAGGACAAAGGCATTGTCGACGCCGAGAAGCGTCAGCACGAACAGCACCGTCACCGGAACGGCGAAACAGGAAATCGCGAACCGCACCACCCGCTCGGCCCCGAAGCGGCGCATGAACGTGCTGTTGAACTGGGCGCTGCCGATGAACGCGATGGCATTGGATGCGAAGATCATGCTGTAGGCAGATGGCGTCATGCCGAAATGCTCGATGAAGATCACCGAGGAGCCTGCGAGATAGGCAAAGAAGCTCGCCTGGCTGAACCCGCCGATGAAGGCGAGTCCGAGAAAGCGTTTGTCTTTCAGGAGAGTGCCATAGGTCCTGAAAGCCTGTCCGATGCCTCCCCTACTCGGATCCTGCTTGTGGGTCTCAGGCAGGAGGAAGAGCACGACGGCGAGACCGCCAATGCCGATGAGCGCGATGGCCCAGAAGATCACCCGCCAGCTGAAGAACGCCGTCAGGGCGCTCCCTGCCAGCGGCGCGAGAATCGGGGAGACACTGAAGACCAGCATGCTGGTCGCCATCAGCCGCGCCGCCTCATGCCCGGTGTGCAGATCGCGAATGATCGCCCGGGGAATCACCATGGCCGCGCAGGAGCCGACGCCCTGCAGGAAGCGGAGGGCAATCAGGGTTTCCACGTTGGGCGCGAAGCTGCAGCCGATGCTTGCCAGTGCGAACAGCCCCAGTCCCGCATAAAGCGGCGGCTTGCGCCCGAACCGATCCGAGAGCGGCCCATAGGCGATCTGGCAGATGGCCACCGCCAGGAAGAAGCTCATCAGGCTCATCTGCACGCCGCTCACATCGACCTGAAGCTCCCGGGCGATTGCCGGAAAGGCGGGCAGGTACATGTCGATGGCAAACGGCCCGATGGCGGAGAGCATGCCGAGGACGAGCGCGTTGCGCAAAAAGGCGGACTTCATCGAGAATGGCTTTCTTATAACCGGCCCATAATCAGGACAGGGACATGGTCCTGCCTGCTTCGGCGGACAGGCCCAGCAACATCATCAGGAGATCCGGGAGGCGCCCCGGAGCCAATTGTTCCTGAGGGCGGCGTGCCGGTTGTATGCCGTCCGGTGAACAGGTCAAGGCGAAGCGTCCATCGAGGCCGGATTAAAGTCCGCGCCCATGATGATGCTTACTCTTCGTTAACCATGAATGGTCATAGCTGGTTAAACATCCAGCCGAGTGGATCTTCCGCTCCAGGGTTCGTCCCTCGCGAACCCGCCGTGGCTGGTCGGCTGGCCACCAGAGGTTCCGCGTTCCGCATGATTGCTTCGATGCCCGGGAATCAGATGCACTTCGGCGCTGCGGCGTCCGAGGTCCGCACGACCTGTGCCCATCGACGCCCGGGACGCCTTGGCAAGTTGCTGAAGCTGCTCGCCGCTGCAGCCGCCCTAATGAGCGTCGCCGCGTGCGCTGGCCGCTCCAATCTCGATTATGCGACCCTCAACTCCCAGGTTCCGGCGACCCGCGCGATCCTCGTCCCTCCCCCAGGTGGCCCCTCCGTCGTGGCTGTTCTGCAGCGCACCTACCAGAATGGGATCTCTCAGGAGATCGCCCTATCGACGGCTTCGCTGACGAGCGGGCAGAACGCCTTCTATGCGAGCCTGCTCAACAACACCGCGAGCAACACGGAAATCCCGGAGACGCTGTCCCTGCCTCCTCTCACTCCGGATCGGATCGAGAGGGAGATGGAGGAGCGGATCCCCGGGGTCGAGATGCAGACCTCCCTGGTCTACGTCCAGAACAAGTTCGGCCCCTTCGGATTTGCCACGGGACGCTCCGCCTCGGGCGACCTTTGCCTTTACGCCTGGCAGCAGATCGAGCCCGACAAGCCCGCCATCCTGGTGCCGGGCGGGGCAATCTCGGTCCGCCTGCGCCTGTGCGATGCCGATGCCAGCGTCGACCAGCTCCTGAGGGTCATGTACGGCTACACGATCGCGGCCTATTACCGCCAGGAATCCTGGAATCCCTATGGCGATCCGCCACCGCCTCCGGCGGGGTTCGGCCAAGTCGACGCTCCGATGTATCCGCTCGGCCTCGACAGGCGGGAGGATGCCACTGTGATCCGCCGGCGCGCCCTGTCGGTCGAAAGCCGTCAGCCCGCATTTCGAAGCGACACGCCCGATCGCATCATCGACAAGGATACGGTCGAGCCCGCAATCCCTGCTCCGCCTGCAATCCAGAATACAATTCCCTTGGGCGGCTACCCTGTGGTGCCACCGCCGCCGCGCGAGTAAAATTCAAGTCTATCTAATTAAATGTAATAACGTTTTAAGTCGATTTATTTACTAATGTGACAATAGGCCTAAGCAACGATAGAGATATATTAATAGACCTAGCCCCAGTGTTGAACTAAGCGTGCATTCTCCCGCGCGAACACTCAAGCCGAGAATCCGGACAAATGCGATCAGGTCTTATCGTGGCCCTTTGGGCAGTGGCGGCGATCCTGATTGTCTCGCTTGTCGCTCTTCCCATCAGTCTTCAGGCGCATCTCGTTGCAGGTCTCACTGTCGTGGCCTGCATGATCATCATCAAGTTCTTTCGGGCTCAAGGCATCTGGCGCCAGATCGCGCTGGCGCTGGGCACGGCAATCGTGCTGCGCTACGTCTTCTGGCGAACCACCAGCACCATTCCGCCGATCACCGAGGTGGCGAACTTTATCCCCGGCTTCCTGCTGTACCTGGCCGAGATGTACAGCGTCATGATGCTCTTCTTGAGCCTGTTCGTGGTCTCCAGCCCGATGCCCTCGCGCAAGGCACCACAGATCGACCCGCACAACCTGCCCACCGTCGATGTCTTCGTTCCGAGCTACAATGAAGGCGCAGATCTCCTCGCGACCACCCTCGCGGCCGCCAAGGCCATGACCTATCCGGCGGACAAGCTCACCATCTGGCTTCTGGACGACGGCGGCACGGACGAGAAATGCAGTTCGCAGAACGCCCTCGCCGCATTGCAGGCCCGGGAACGCCGTGCGGAACTGCAGGCCCTGTGCGCTGCGCTCGACGTCCGCTACCTGACCCGCGCCCGCAACCTGCACGCAAAGGCCGGCAACCTCAACAACGGCCTGGAGCACTCTACGAGCGATCTCGTTGCCGTCTTCGACGCCGACCATGCCCCGGCGCGGAATTTCCTGACCGAGACCGTCGGCTACTTCACGGCGGACAAGAACCTGTTTCTGGTCCAGACGCCGCATTTCTTCATCAATCCCGATCCGCTCGAGCGCAACCTCGGCACGTTCCAGACCATGCCGTCCGAGAACGAGATGTTCTACGGCGTCATCCAGCGCGGTCTCGACAAATGGGACGCGTCCTTCTTCTGCGGCTCGGCCGCCGTGCTCCGGCGCGAAGCATTGCAGGAGACCAACGGCTTCAGCGGCGTCAGCATCACGGAAGATTGCGAAACCGCCCTTGAGCTCCATTCCCGAGGCTGGAAGAGCGCCTATGTGGACAAGCCTCTGATTGCGGGCCTGCAGCCGGACAGCTTTGCCAGCTTCATCGGGCAGCGCTCGCGCTGGGCTCAGGGCATGATGCAGATCCTCCGCTACAAGTTTCCGCCCTTCAAGCGGGGCTTAAGGCTGTCGCAGCGCTTGTGCTACATGTCGAGCAGCATGTTCTGGCTGTTCCCGTTCTCGCGGTTCTGCTTTCTCGTTTCGCCGCTCTGCTACCTGTTCTTCTCGCTGGAGATCTTCACTGCATCCGGAGGCGAGTTCTTCGCCTATACCTTCACCTACATGATGGTGAACTTCATGATGCAGAACTATCTCTATGGCCGCCATCGCTGGCCATGGATTTCGGATCTCTACGAATATGTCCAGACGATCTATCTTCTGCCCGCCGTGCTGTCGGTGATCGCCAATCCGAGCAAGCCCACCTTCAAGGTGACGTCCAAGAACGAGACGATGGACGAAAGCCGGGTGTCTGAATTGGGAACGCCCTATTTCATCATCTTCGGCATCCTGCTCCTCGGCGTCGTGGCCACGGGTGTGCGGGTCTGGGCGGAGCCCTACAAGGCCGACCTGACCCTCGTTACGGGAGCTTGGAACATCCTCAACCTGATCATCGCGGGTTGTGCTCTCGGCGTCGTATCCGAGCGGGCAACGCGCCGCCAGAGCCACCGGGTCCGGGTTGAGAGGCCCTGCCGCTTTGTCATGGGAGACGAGGTCATCGATGCCGTTCTGCGGGACGTGTCGGTCGGCGGCGCAAGGATTCACGTGCCTCCCTCGGCCGAGCCCAGCCTGAAGAAGGGAGCCTCGGGCACCCTCGAGTTCCAGCCTTTCGCCAGCCTTCCGGTCCAGCATCTGCCGATTGAGATCCGCAAGGTCGGCATGGACGACGACGGGCTGCTGCTGGGATGCCGCTTCATGATCGAGAAGGCCGAGCACCGCAAGATGATTGCTGATCTCGTCTTCGCCAACGCGGATCAGTGGAGCAACTTCCAGAAGAACCGCCATTACGATATCGGCGTTCTGCGCGGAACGCTCTGGTTCTTCATGGTGGCGTTCTATCAGACCGGCCGGGGCCTCTCCTACTTCTTCGGCCTGCAGCGGATCGGCAGTTCCTCCCCTCCGGCTCCGTCCGTAGCCACTGTCGTCAAGTAGAGGTGTGTCGTGCGCCGCGTTCCGATCCTCTTCCTGCTGGGACTGCAAGCCATGGGCGCAGGGAGCGCCTTCGCCCAGGCGACGCCGTTCAACATGGCGCCTGGCGGCTCGAGCGCGCCGAAGACGAGCCCCGCGCCCGTGCCCAATCAGGCGGCGCCGTCCACCCCCTTCGACATGCGCCAGCCCGGCTCCCCTCCTGCAGCAGCCCCGGTTGCACGGCCGTCGGATACGCAGCCGGTTCCTCCAGTCGGCACAGCCGCGCCCTTCGGCATGGGACCGCGCAATGCCGCTGCGCCCGCAGGATCTGTTGGAAGCACTCCCCCGCCGGCCCGCGCGCCGGTCGCTATGAACGCCCCGGCTGCGCGCAGCGCTGCGCGCATCGAGCGGCCGATCCTTCCTTTCGAAACCCTCCGCTTCGAAGGTGAGACGGACGCCCGGTCCTGGACCTTCCATCTCACGCAGGACGAGGCTGCGAGCGGCACCACTCTGTCGATGGGGTACAAGAACGCGGTTGTGGTCATGCCCGAGGGCTCTCGCCTGAGGATCACGATCAACGGCGAGTCCGTGCTCGACACGCCGATCTCCTCGTCAAACGACATCAAACGCGTGACGGCTTCGATCCGCCAGGGCCTGCTTCGTCCCGGGCAGAACATCATTCGCATGGAAGCCCTCCAGCGCCATCGGACGGACTGCACCGTTGCGGCCACCTATGAACTCTGGACCGATGTGGATTCGGCGTCCACGCGCCTCATCTTCGCCGAGGGTGCGACCAAGACCCTTCGCGGCCTGGACGACCTGCCGGCCGTGGGAGTCGATACCGCAGGTGTCACGACGATCCGGGTGGTTGCGCCCAAGATCTACCGGCCCGAGATCCGAGACCGGCTGCTGCGTCTTGTGCAGGCAGTCGCCCTGCGCGGACGCTATGCCCATCCCGTGATCCAGGTGATGGAATCCGATCCGGGTCCCTCGCCCGTCGGGACGATCAAGGTCGCCATGGGTCTTGCCGGCGAGCTGCGCGGCCTCGTGCCCGGCATTCCGGACGCCGCGACGACACAACCCCTGACCATGATGATGCAGGAGCCGGGTTCCATCGGCTCGACCCTGGTGGTAGCGGGCCCCACCTGGCAGGATCTCGACACGGCAATCGGGATCGTCAGGGTTCAAGGCATGAATCCTCTCAATGTCGAGCGTGGGATGGTCGACACGGCCTCCTGGCACTGGCCCGAGGTTCCGACAGCCTTCGGCGATCAATCCTTCCGCTTTGCGAATCTCGGTGTGCCGACGCAGGAATTCTCCGGCCGACGCCTGAAGGCGGATTTCGCCATCAATCTCCCGCCGGACTTCTATGCCACCGAGTACGGAGAGGCGGTCTTGCATCTCGATGCGGCCTATACATCGGCAGTCCGACCCGGCAGCCATGTGAACGTGTTCGTCAACGACATGATCAGCACGCAGATGACGATCACCACGCAGGGCGACATCGTCCGGCGGCATAGCGTTCGGGTCCCGCTCAAGAACTTCAAATCCGGACTCAACCGCGTCACCATCGAGGCGGCCCTGATGACGGACGCGGACGCGCGCTGCGCACCGGGCGAGACCCTCTCGGAGACGAACCGCTTCGTGCTGTTCGACACCACCACGCTCGAGTTCCCGAATTTCGGGCGGATCGGCCGTCTGCCCGATCTGGCGGTTCTCGGTGCCGGTCGTTTCTCGGACGAGGACCTTCCCACGACGGTCGTTCTCGCGCGTCCCGACGCGTTGAACCTGTCCGCCGCCGGAACCCTGCTGGCCCGCATGGCGCGCAACGCCGGCCAGCCGGTGCGGGCGCAATTCGCCAATGCGGCGTCAGCCGAAGACGAGTCGGTTCTGTTCATCGGCGCCGTCGACCAGATTCCGCCCGGCATGCTCAACCGCGTGAGGGTGACGGAGCATCTGCGCATGATGTGGCCCTCGACGCCGGTCGCAGGCAACAAAGCATCGCCGCAGACAGCAAGCGCGGATTTCACCATGCCCCTGAGCGAGGCATCGCCCGACCGCGCGACCACCGCCTCGACCGACGAGGTCCGCAGACGCTGGTCGGACACGTTCCAGCGCCGCGGCATCATTCAGCAGACGGTTGGCGCCGTGCAGGATTGGCTGGAAAAGACCTTCAGCCTCTCCCTTTCCTCGCTCAGGCTGGAGGAGCGCACCGACGCTCCTTATGAACCGCCGCAGCGAGCCTCCCTGCTCATGGCGCAGAGCCGAACCGAAGATGCAGGGGTCTGGACTCTCATCACCGCCCGCACCGATCGCGCCCTGGCGGACGAGATGGCCCGTCTGGCGAATCCAATGCTCTGGTCTCAGGTCTCGGGACGCGCCATCGCTCTGGAGCCGAGAGAGATGAAGCTGCAGATCGAGCCCATCAGCGATTATCGTTTCGTGCAGACGCAGCCGCCTTCACTGACGAATCTTCGGCTCGTTGCGGCAAACTGGATGTCCGCCAACATCCTCCAATATGCTCTCGTCATGCTGGCATGCTGCACGTTCCTCGGTGTCGCCACCGCCCTGCTCCTGAGCCGATTGGGCCGACGCTCATGACGCGCCGGGTGGCGCGTCTTGGATCGCTCCTGCCGTGGCTTCTGGCCATGGTCTCCCTCGTTATGGCCCCGATGGCATCCTCCCAGAGCCTGTCCGTGCAACCGGTGAAGATCGCAGGAACCGTCTCGTCGGCGGATTGGGAGGCCTACCGTTCCCGTTTCATCGAGGACAGCGGCCGTGTGGTCGACACGGCCAACGGCAATATCAGCCACAGCGAGTCCGAGATGACGGTCTAGCGGTCTGGAAGTGGGATCCCGGCGCAAAGCCCAGGGTGACGGACCGCAACAACGCCACCGACGGCGATCTCCTCATAGCCTATGCGCTGGCAAAGGCAGGGGAGGTCTGGCAGGAGCCCCGCTACACCACGGAAGCGCAGAAACTCGCCAAGGCTATCGGCAAGAACACGTTCGGTCGCAGCGGCCGCTCCCTCATCCTTCTGCCCGGCGCCAGCGGCTTCGGAGCAGGCGACCGTCCCGACGGCCCGGTGGTCAACCTCTCCTACTGGGTTTTCGAGGCCTTTCCCGTGATGGCGGCGCTTGCGCCGGAATACGAATGGAACCGCATCTGGCGCGACGGGGTCATGCTTCTTCAGCAGGCGACCTCGGGCCGCGTGCGGCTTCCGGCGGACTGGCTCTCCCTCCAGAGCGGATTGCAGCCCAAGCCCGCGGACGGCTTCCCGCCCGAGTTCGGTTACAACTCCTTAAGGATACCGCTTTACCTGTTGAGAGCAGGGATGACTGATATGGAGTGGTTGAGAGCCCTCAAGCAGCGCTGGTCTGCGGAGAACGAAGGCGTTGCCGTGGTCAACGTAGTGACCGGACAAGTCCGGGAACGGTTGACGGACCAGGGCTATGCCATTCTGCCTGCCGCTCTGGCCTGTGTGCTCGAAGGAACGCCTGTTCCGGCAGCACTGAGGACGTTCGAGCCGAGCCTCTATTATCCGTCCACCCTGTACCTTTTGGCGAAATCCCTGCTGGGTGAGAAATATCCGCAATGCGTCTCGTCGGCAGCGCCATAACGACTGCGATCCTGATCCTGGGATTTGCAGCGATCGCGCAGCAGACCGGCCCCGGCGGCTCCCAGCCGCCCGCCGGATCGCCGCCGTCCGAATCACCTCCCGCCAACGGCTCCCAGCCGCAGGTCGACGAATCCGCTCTTCGCTATTTCGCATCCCAGGGCGACACCCGAAGGGTCAATGCGGAGATTGCCCGCCTGCGGGCGCTCTATCCCAATTGGACGCCGCCCAGCGACCTGTCGCAGCTCTCAGTCGGTGGCGCCGCCCCGCCCGATCCGGTCATCGAGCGCCTGTGGAATCTCTATCGCGAGGACCGGATTGCCGAAGTCCGCGCCGCCATCGCCGAGCGCCAGGCCTCGGACGCAAACTGGAAGCCCCCGGAGGAGCTGGTCACGGCTTTGGAGACCGTGGAGGCGCGCCGCCGCCTGGTGAACGCCTCCGATTCCGGCCAATGGCAGACCGTGCTGTCGGTGGCGACCGAAGCCCCCAACCTTCTCACCTGCACGAACGTAGACGTGCTCTGGCGCGTGGCGGAGGCGTTCGCCCGGACGGATCAGCCTAACCGAACCCGGGATGTCTATACCTATCTCCTGACGAACTGCTCCAACCCGGCCGAGCGCCTCGCGACATTGCAGAAAGCTCTGACTCTTCTGCCCGAACAGCAGGTGACCGACCTGCTTCAGTTCGAGCGCAGAACAGGCGAGG
>JAJFBI010000569.1 GCA_020697385.1 Microvirga sp.
CGCTGCGGCAACCATGCTGGCAGGCGCCATGACGGGCCTGTCCTTCATGTCCGCCGGAGCAGCTCAGGCGCAAGGCGCTCTGGTGATGTATTGCGCCGTACAGGAGGAATGGTGCCGCGCCATGACCACCGCGTTCGAGCGCGAGACCGGGATCAAGGTCTCCATGACCCGCAAGAGCTCCGGCGAGATCTATGCACAGGTCAAGGCCGAAGCGGCCAATCCGCGGGCGGACATCTGGTGGGGTGGCACGGGCGACCCTCATATGCAGGCGGCCGAGGAAGACCTGACGGAAGCCTACAAGTCGCCGAAGATGAGCGAGTTGCAGGACTGGGCCGTTCGCCAGTGGGATCAGTCCAAGCAGCGCACGGTCGGGATCTACTCCGGCGCGCTCGGCTTCGGCTACAATACCGACCTTGCCAAGTCGAACAATGTCGGCGAGCCGAAATGCTGGGCCGACCTGCTTAAACCCGAGCTGAAGGACGAAGTGCAGGTCGCCGACCCGAACTCCTCCGGTACGGCCTACACCCTTCTCGCCACGATCGTCCAGATCATGGGCGAGGACAAGGGCTTCGAGTACCTCAAGGCCCTGCACAAGAACGTCAACCAATATACCAAGTCGGGCGCAGCCCCGGCCAAGGCGACGGCCCTGGGGGAGACGACCGTTGGCATTGTCTTCATGCACGACATGGTAACGATGGTTGTCGACAAGGCTCCCGTGAAGGTCGTGGCCCCCTGCGAAGGCACTGGCTACGAGATCGGCTCCATGTCGATCATCAAGGGCGCCAAGAACATGGACAGCGCCAAGAAGTTCTACGACTGGGCGTTGACCGCCGACGCGCAGAAGCTCGGCGCCGATGCCAAATCCTATCAGGTGCCGTCGAACAAGAGCACGCCGGTTCCCCCGCAGGCTCCGAAACTCACCGACATCAAGCTGATCAACTTCGACTTCGCGAAATACGGCTCTTCGGCCGAACGCAGGCGCCTTCTGTCCAAGTGGGACAACGAGGTGAAGAACCTGCCGAAATAGTCGGCTTGGATTGCCTTCGGCGAGGCGGCGCCGCCTCGCCGAAGGTTTCATGTTTCAGATTTGATCGAAGACAGGCTGGTCACTTCACCGGCCATGAGGCGGGAATACAAAGATGTCACGGGCAACCCTTGGCTGGATCGTTCTGAGCTGGGTCGGATTTGCCCTCCTGCCCTGGTACGGCTTCGACCGCTCCGCCTCTCCCGCCCTCGCCGATTACTTCGTCAGCGGGTCGGCACTGATCCACGGCTTGCGCGGCGCCTGGTGGCTCCTGCCGATCCTCGTGCCGCTCGTCATGGCCTTGATCCCGTTCCTCCGCCTCTCGGCTCAGCGGCAAGGCACCTGGCTTGTCGCATCAGGATTGCTCGGCCTCACCCTCATCGTCGTTCAGGGCTTCAGCATCGGCCTCAATGGCTGGACGTTCGACGTTCTAAGGAGCCTGTTCGGTGAGCCGGGACCGAGCCAAGCCGGCATGGGCTATGGCGCAGCCCTCACCGCAGCCGCATTCCTTATCATCCTCTGCCACGGTCTTGCGGCTCGCGGCTGGTGCCGCGGCGATGCGTTCGTCACCTCGTCCATCGGGGCAGTCGTCGCGCTCATCATCGTCTTCGTGTTCTTCCCGGTCTCCACGATCCTGGCGAGTGCATTCGCCGACAACAGCGGCAACTTCGCGCCGTCAGAGTTCGTCGCCAAGTTCATGGACAAGTCGATCTGGGGCCTCGACTGCCTGACGAGCGACCTGCGTTGCGGCGTGGCCTGGAACACCCTGTTCCTCGGGCTGCTGGTTGCCTTCGGCACCACGGCTCTCGGTCTCGCCTTCGCGCTCATCGCAACCCGCACCGATTTCCGCTACAAGAAGCTCCTGCGCGTGATGAGCGTCCTGCCCATCATCACGCCGCCCTTCGTGATCGGCCTCGCCCTGATCCTGCTCTTCGGCCGCTCGGGCGCCCTCTCCAACGTTCTCTGGGAATGGTTCGGTGTTCCACGCTCACGCTGGATCTACGGCCTTCCCGGCGTATTCATCGCGCAGCTTCTGGCCTTCACGCCCATCGCTTTCCTCGTCCTCATCGGCGTGGTGCAGGGCATCAGCCCGACCCTGGAGGAGGCCTCACAGACCTTGCGCGCCAAGAGCTGGACCACCTTCTGGACCGTAACGCTGCCGCTCATGCGTCCGGGCCTCGCCAATGCATTCCTGCTCGGCTTCGTCGAGAGCCTTGCGGATTTCGGCAATCCCTTGGTGCTCGCCGGCAATTACGAGGTGCTCTCCACCAAGATCTTCTTCGCGGTCGTCGGCGCGCAGCAGGATCAGGGCCGCGCCGCAGTGCTCTCTATCATCCTGCTCGCCTTCACCCTCGGGGCCTTCTGGATGCAGCATGCCTGGCTCGGCAAGAAGGTCTACACCACCGTGACCGGCAAGGGCGATTCAGGCATTCCGCTGCCGCTGCCGCGGCGGGTGGCGCTGGCTTCCTACTTCACGGCCATCCCCTGGGCGATCTTCACGGTTGCCGTGTATGCCATCATCGTCGTGGGCGCTTTCGTCCGCTCCATGGGCCGTGACTACACGCCGACATTCGAGCATTTCCTCACCGCCTTCCGCATCGAGCAGGCCGATTGGGGCCTCTACTTCTCGGGCTCGGCCTGGAACTCGTTCTTCGCCACCGTGAAGATAGCGGCTCTTGCGGCGCCGCTCACGGCGGCCATCGGCCTGCTCACGGCCTATCTTCTCACGCGCCAGCGCTTCTCCGGCCAGCGCTCCTTCGAATTCGGCACGCTGTTGAGCTTCGCCATCCCCGGCACCGTTGTAGGCGTCTCCTACATCCTCGCCTTCAACGTGCCACCGATCGAGATCACCGGAACGGGCTTCATCCTCGTGATGTGCTTCGTATTCCGTAACATGCCCGTAGGCGTGCGCTCCGGCATCGCCACCTTGAGCCAGATCGACAAGAGCCTCGACGAGGCCTCTCTCACCCTGGGCGCCCGCTCGTCCACCACCATGCGCCGCGTGGTGCTGCCGCTGCTGCGACCGGCCATCGTCGCCTCCTTGGTC
>JAJFBI010000570.1 GCA_020697385.1 Microvirga sp.
GTGCGGAAAACCGGGTCCACTTTTCCGCACGATGCTCTAGCGGCAGGACTTCCGCGCCATGAGGCTTACGCTTCTGTCTTGATGTAAGGCTCGACCTTGCCTTTGAGCTTGATGGTCATCGGATTGCCGAAGCGGTCCTTGGCGTTGCCTGCCGTGACCCGGACCCAGCCTTCGCTGACGCAATACTCGTCAACATTGTTCTTCTCGACCCCGTTGAAGCGGATACCGATCCCTTTTGCGAGCAACTCCTCGTCGTAGAACGGGCTGTCCGGGTTCGAAGCCAAGCGGTCAGGTAGCGTGTCGGTCATGCGAGGGTCTCTCCAATGGGGATCGTTCAGGGGCGGCAACCTACCGTCTCGGGGGCCGAAAGCCAATTCCAGCCAGAGCATCCTGCAGGCCCACCAAGGAAGAAGCATCGGACCCAAAGGTGCCAATCCGCTTTTGGGATCGATGCTGTAGCCGACGTGACAAGCCTGCCGCAATGTCCTACTTTCGTTGTACGCCCCAGCGGCAGGACGATAATCCGCAGCTAAGCGGAAGCGATCAGGGAGAGACAGACTTGTCGGCAGCGACAGACGGGATCCACACCGATTTTTCCGAAGGTATGAGCTATGGAGACTATCTCCGGCTCGACACCCTCCTTTCCGCCCAGTCCCCCCTGACCTCCGAGCACGACGAGCTTCTCTTCATCACCATCCATCAGGTGATGGAGCTGTGGCTGAAGCTCCTGAACCGGGAGCTGGATACCGCGCTTGTCCATATCCGGGCCGACGAGCTCCAGCCGGCCTTCAAGTGCACGGCCCGCATCAACCGGATTCAGGAGCAGCTCATTCAGGCTTGGACCGTGCTCTCCACCATGACGCCGTCGGACTATCTCAGCTTCCGGCCGGCGCTCGGCAAATCCTCCGGCTTCCAGTCCTGGCAATACCGTCTCGTCGAGTTCAAGCTCGGAGCCAAGGACGCGGTGAAGATGGCGCCGCACCGGCACCGGGGCGACCTCGCCGAGCAGCTCGAGGCCGCCTACCGGGCGCCTGGCCTCTACGACGAAGCCCTGCGCCTGCTGGCCCGGCGCGGCTATGCGGTTCCGGCAGAGGTTCTCGACCGGGACGTGACCCAGCCCTACACGGCGCATCCCGGCGTCGAGGCCATATGGGAGGAGATCTACCGCCATTCAGGCGAGCACTTCGATCTCTACGAGCTCGCCGAGGAGCTGGTCGATCTGGAGGACGCGTTCCAGCAATGGCGGTTCCGGCACATGAAGACCGTGGAGCGCATCATCGGCATGCGCAGCGGCACCGGCGGCAGCAGCGGCGTCAGCTATCTGCGCAAGGCGCTGGAAAAATACTTCTTCCCTGAACTCTGGTCCGTTCGCGGCAAGCTTTAATCAGGTTGAGTGCACCATGCTTGATCTTCGTTCCCAGTTCTCCCGCTTCCTCGGCACAGAGCCCGACCGCCTGCATTTCGCAGCGCACAGCCATCACCCCTGGCCGGACGTGACCCGTGAGGCACAGATCCAGGCCTGGGACGATGCCGCCTGCCTCATGGACGACAAGTGGGAGCACATCTTAGGACCCGTGCTCGACGAGTTCCGCGGCCATGTGGCCGGGCATCTCAACCTGCCGGATGCTTCCACCATCGCGGTGGCGCCGAACACGCATGAACTCCTGAAGCGCATTCTCTCCTGTTTCCCGGCCGACCGCCCGGTGCGCATTCTCACCTCCGACGGCGAGTTCCATTCCTTCACGCGCCCACGCCGCAGCAAAAGCCAGCTACGATCTCGTCTTCGTCAGTCAGGTGTTCTTCAATTCAGGCTTCGCCCTGGATGGGCGCCACCTCGCGGAGTGCGACCGCGACGGTGCGATGGTTGTGATCGACGGCTATCATGGCTTCATGGCGCGGCCGACGGATCTCAGCAGCATTGCGGATCGCGTGTTCTACATCGCCGGCGGCTACAAATATGCCATGGCCGGCGAAGGCGCATGCTTCATGCACTGCCCGCCCGGCTGGGGCCTCCGCCCGCGCGACACGGGCTGGTATGCCGCCTTCGGCAACCTCACCAACGCGCAGAGCGGACAGGTGGGCTACAGCCAGGATGGCTGGCGCTTCATGGGAGCCACCTTCGATCCCTCCGGCCTCTACCGCTTCAACGCGGTGATGCGCTGGCTCGCGGACGAGGGCATCACGCCGGCGATCATTCATGCCCATGCCAAGGCCCTGCAGCAGCATTTCCTGCGCCGCATCTCCGGTTCCGCATTGTTCGCGAACGCCTCGCCCGTGGTGCCGGCGGACGAGGTGCGGCGCGGCAACTTCCTCACCTTCCAGACGCCTGCGGCGCAGGCCATCCACAACGACCTGAAGGAACTGCGCGTGGTGACAGACGTGCGCGGCGAGCGCCTGCGCCTGGGCTTCGGCATCTACCAGACCGAGGAAGAGGTGGACGACCTTGTTCAGCGCATCGACGAGGCAGGCGCGCTGGAATCCCTGCCTGTCGGGACCTCGTCGGCTGCGTAAGCCCTACAATCCCACCATCTTCATGGCCGCGTCCGGATACCGTGTCCCGGCAGCCGCGCCCGGCGGGATGATGCGGTCGATGCGCGCCAGATCGTCGTCCGTGAGCGTCATGTCGAGCGCGCCTACGTTCTCCTCCAGATAGCGGCGGCGCTTGGTGCCGGGGATCGGCACGATGTCGTTGCCCTGCGCCAGCACCCAGGCGAGCGCGAGCTGCGACGCCGTGCATCCTTTCTCCCCGGCCATAGCCTCGATCTCGTGCACGAGATCGAGGTTCTTCTGAAAGTTTTCACCCTGGAAGCGCGGCGAGTTGCGGCGGAAATCGTCCTCGGCGAGATCGTCCACGCTTTTGATCTGCCCGGTGAGAAAGCCGCGCCCCAAAGGCGAGTAAGGTACGAAACCGATGCCGAGTTCGCGCACGGTGGGCAGGATCCCGTCCTCCGGATCGCGGCTCCAGAGCGAGTATTCGGTCTGCAATGCGGTGATCGGGTGAACCGCATGGGCGCGGCGAATGGTTTGGGGACCGGCCTCCGAGAGGCCGAGATAGCGCACCTTGCCCTGGCGCACGAGATCCGCCATGGCCCCGACCGTGTCCTCGATGGGCGTCTCGGGATCGACGCGATGCTGGTAATAGAGATCGATCACGTCGATCTTCAGCCGCTTCAGGCTCGCCTCGCAGGCCTGGCGTACGTAGTCAGGCTTGCCATTGATGCCGAGGCGCTCGCCGTTGGGGCCGCGCACGTTGCCAAACTTGGTGGCAAGCACCACCTTGTCGCGCCGGTCCGCGATGGCGCGGCCGACCAGTTCCTCATTGCGGCCGACGCCGTACATGTCGGCCGTGTCGAGGAAGGTCACGCCAAGCTCGATGGCGCGGTGGATGGTGGCGATGGATTCCGCCTCATCGCCGTTGCCGTAGAACTCCGACATGCCCATGCAGCCGAGACCGAGGGCGGACACCTGCAATTGGCCAAGCCGACGCTGCTGCATAGGGATCTCCGATTAGGAATATGAGGATGCCGCCGCGCCATGGCGACGATTGGAGCATCAACTGGACTCGCCCCGCCTGGTTTCAAGGTCGAAGATCGTCAGACAGCCGCTTCCGCCAGCATCACGATGATGCCGAGCGCTACGAGAATGATGCTGGGCCAGTGGTGCTTGGGATGGAACGCCCGCACCCGCCCCTGCGGCTCGAGCGTCGCGCCTGCGCCTGTGGGGCCCGTCCGGTGCGCATCGCTCAAGCGCCCCTTCCAGAGCACCTGACCTGCCGCCAGCACGATCCCGGCGATGATGAGCAGCGCACCGATCCAGACGAGGACCATGCCCGATTGCATGAGACCCTCCCGACGTTGAACCCGATGGGTTGAGCATAGCATGGGTATGGCCGGGACCAAAAAGCGGCACGCCATGCCCACATTCTTGAGGAGATCGATTGCGGCATGGCCGATATTTCAGCGGCCGAAAAGCAAGCCTCCGACGGGCTTAACCGCCGTCGCAGCCGTGATAGATTCGGACCATGCTCTCTCCACCCATCACACTCCGCCGTCTCGGGCCAGGAGACATCTCGTTCCTTCGCCGGCTGAACGCCCTGTTCGGTGAGGCTTTCGCCGACCCGGAAACCTACACTGGCCAACAGCCCGACGATGCCTATCTGGAAGGACTGCTTGCGAAGGAGCACGTCTTCGCCGTTGTAGCGCTAGCTGGTGAAAATGTCCTGGGTGGACTCGTGGCCTATGAGCTCGACAAGTTCGAGCGGGCGCGGCGCGAGGTTTATATCTATGACCTCGCCGTCGGGGTGGGGCATCGGCGGCAGGGCATCGCGACCGCTCTTATCGAGCACTTGCGCGGCATCGCCGCCAAGCGTGGCGCCTGGGTGATCTATGTGCAGGCGGATTACGGCGACTACCCGGCCATCGCGCTTTACGAGAAGCTCGGGGTTCGCGAGGAGGTGCTGCACTTCGACATCGCGACGGCACCGGCCTCCCGCTGATCCGGGAGCAAGCGTCAGGCCGCCTGCCCGGCGCACCAGCCCGACGACCAGGCCCACTGGAAATTGTAGCCGCCGAGCCAGCCGGTCACATC
>JAJFBI010000571.1 GCA_020697385.1 Microvirga sp.
TACATGGAGCCGGCCTAATCCCGCTGCCGCGAGGTCGCGGGCGATGCCGTTCACGCCGAAGCAGTCGGCGCGGTCGGGCGTGAGCTTGACCTCGATCACGGGGCCCTCGAGGCCCAGGGCGCTGGCGGCGGGAGCCCCGACCTCCGAGTCCGCGGGCAACTCGATGATGCCGTCATGTTCCAGGCCCAGCCCCAGCTCGCGCGCGGAGCAGAGCATGCCGTTGCTGGCGACACCCCGGATTGCGGCCTTTTTGAGAACCTCGCCCGTGGCCGGGATCACCGCGCCGATCGGGGCGAAGACGCCCTTCATGCCGGTGCGGGCATTGGGGGCACCGCAGACGACCTCGAGCACGCCGTCGCGGGTCTCGACGGTACAGAGGCGGAGACGATCGGCGCTGGGATGCTGGCGAGCCTCACGGACATAGGCGACCGAGAATGGCGCAAGCGCGGCACCAGGATCGGTGACGCTCTCGACCTCAAGGCCCAACGCAGTGAGCGTGTCGCAGATGCGCTCGACCGTGGCGTCGGTCTCCAGATGCTCCTTGAGCCAAGGGAGCGTGAGCTTCATCGCGAAAGCCCGGCATAGGTTGAAGGGACGTCGAGCGGCAGGAAGCCGTAGTGGCGAATCCAGCGCAGATCGGACTCGAAGAAGGTGCGGAGATCGGGAATGCCGTACTTCAGCATCGCCACCCGATCGATGCCCATGCCGAAGGCGAAGCCCTGCCACTCGTCGGGGTCGAGGCCCACCGCCTGGAGCACACGCGGATGCACCATCCCGCAGCCCAGGATCTCCAGCCAGTCGCTGCCTTCGCCGATCAGGAGCTCATCGCGCGAGCGGCGGCAGCCGACATCCATCTCGGCCGAGGGCTCGGTGAAGGGGAAATAGCTCGGGCGGAAACGGACCGGCACCTGGTCGCGCTCGAAGAAGGCGCCGACGAAGTCGATCAGGCAGCCCTTCAGGTGGCCCATATGGGTTTCGCGGTCGATCACCAGCCCTTCCACCTGATGGAACATGGGCGTGTGGGTCATGTCCGAATCGCGCCGGTAGGTGCGGCCGGGGGCGATGATCCGGAACGGCGGCTTGCCGGCCAGCATGGTCCTGATCTGGACCGGGCTCGTGTGCGTGCGCAGGAGCAGAGGTGCCCCGTCCTGCAGGGCCTCCAGATAGAAGGTGTCGTGCATCTGCCGGGCCGGATGCTCGGGCGGGATGTTGAGTGCCTCGAAATTGTGCCAGTCGTCCTCGATATCTGGGCCCTCAGCGACGGCGAAGCCCATGTCGGCGAAGATCGCCACGATCTCGTCCGTCACCTGGCTCACCGGATGGATGCGCCCCTCCGGCCGCTCGCGCGGCGGGAGCGTCACGTCGATCCGCTCGGCAACGAGGCGGGCCGCCACAGCCGACTTCTCCAGCTCGGCCTTGCGGACGGTCAGGGCCTCCTCGAGCTCGCGCTTGAGGGCGTTGAAGGACTGCCCGGCCTCGCGCCGCTGCTCGGGCGGCAGGGCACCCAGGCTCTTCACGAGCTCGGTGACGCTGCCCTTCTTGCCGAGAGCCGCCACCCTGACCTCGTCCAGGGCACGCAGGTCGGCGGCCCCGGCGAGCCCGGCCAGGACGCCCTCGCGCAAGCGCTGGAGCTCAGCCTCCATCCTCGACCTCCCACGTCCAGCGCCCGACCCGACGAGGGCGCCGTGACGACAGCAAAAAGGGGCCTCCGAGGCCCCTCTTCCGTTCGATCCGAGCGGCACCCTGCACGGTGCCGCCGGCTGTCACGCCTTGAGAGCGGCCTCGGCCTGTTGCACGAAGCCCGCAAACGCCGTCGCATCGTGGACGGCGATATCGGCCAGCACCTTACGGTCCAGCTCGATGCCCGCGAGCTTCAGTCCGTGCATGAACCGGCCGTAGGTGAGCCCGTTCTCCCTGGCCAGCGCGTTGATGCGCTGGATCCAAAGGGCGCGGAATTCGCGCTTCTTCACCCGCCGGTCGCGGTAGGCGTACTGAAGCGCCTTCTCCATCGACTGGCGGGCAACCTTGATCGTGGTGCTGCGCCGGCCGCGATGGCCCTTGACCTGCTCCAGAACCTTCTTGTGCCGGGCGTGCGACGTGACGCCCCGCTTCACGCGTGCCATGACCGGTCCCCGTCAGCCGCCGTAGGGCAGCATCAGCTTGATGAGCTTGGCGTCGCCGTCGGCGGCCACCGTGGTGCCGCGGGTGCCGACCTTCGACGCCTGCGACTTGTGGGTCAGGTTGTGGCGGTGGAAAGCGTGGTTGCGCTTCACCTTGCCCGAGCCCGTGAACGAGAACCGCTTCGCGGCGCTCCGCTTCGACTTCATCTTCGGCATGGAGGGAAAGCTCCGAACGTCAGCAATCGCGCGCGCCGCGCGGCGACGAGAACAGGCGGCGGGTTATAGCGGCGACCGCGGGCGCGCGCAACCCACACCCTTGTCGCTGGTCTAGACCCGCTCGGCAGCAGCCTGAACGAGGTTCTGCAGCACCTCCAGATCGCTGATCGCCGTCTCGACACCCTGAAGCGTCGGCGGCTTGTCGGACAGCTCGGCTGCGCCGGGATACCGACCAGAGAGCGCCCACGGCGTAAGGTCGGCCACACGCCGCATGACTCCAACCGTTTGCGCGGGCACGCTCTCCGGAAGGAGCTGGATCAGCTCGGCGAGCTTGTGAGTCTTCGGAAAGGGTGTTTCAGCCAGGATCAGAGCGGCCTTGATCAGCTTCTCCGCACATTGCTGACAGTGGAACGCAGCGCTCGAAACGGCCGGAGGACTGCTGGCAAGGCATATCCGCGCGACATGAAGGTCCTCGCTCGCGGCCCTCAGCCAACCCCCAGCGACGGTCGTCCGCATGCCAGCCGGATCGCCCGTCAACGGTTCGGCCCTCTAGCCATAGACGACCACCCCCTCTCTGTCCGCCGTCCACGGGAGACTGCCCACCACGCCGCGCTGAGCATCATACAGCGACCTCCGCCAAGGCAGGATATCGACAGAGCCACGGTAGTCCCCACGCGCCGCATTCACGGCGTGCCCGTCTCGCCTTGCGGCAGGCAGGTCGTCATCGACGA
>JAJFBI010000572.1 GCA_020697385.1 Microvirga sp.
CACAATATAATCCGCATTTTCGGATATATTGCTTGATCATTCCACTTCCTCCGAGAGAAATCATTTCCGGTTTTTCCACAGCATACCTTGATCCCGATCAAGTTTCGTGCCGAAATGCCATGCTCTACTCGGGGTGTTAGAACTTAAGGGGGAGGATAGAGGATGCAGACGTTGGTCAGGCATCTCATGGCTGGAGTGGCGCTCACCACGGTATTCGTGCTTGGGCCGGCCGCCGTCATGGCGCAACAGCAGCAGGACAGACAGCAGTCGGTTGATGAGCCGGTGCGGGGATCGAACACGGCGGAGAAGCCGAAACCCGAAGATGTCCACAGAACCCAGCCGGGCGATCAGTACCAGCCGGAACACAACATTCTGTCCGACATCCCCACTGAGCAGCCGGGGGCCAAGGCCGGTGTGCCGGAGCTCAGCCAAGCCGAATTTGAAAAAGCCAAGAAAATCTATTTCGAGCGGTGCGCCGGATGCCATGGCGTGCTGCGCGGCGGCGCTACCGGCAAGGCGCTGACCCCCAATCTGACGCGGGAACTGGGCTTCGACTATCTACGCGACTTCATCACGTTTGGCTCTCCCGGCGGCATGCCCAACTGGGGCACCTCGGGAGACCTGAATAAAGAAGACGTTGAGTTGATGGCGAAGTACCTGCTCAACGAACCGCCGACCCCGCCCGAGTTCGGCATGAAAGAGATGCGGGAGACCTGGAAAGTCATCGTCCCGCCGGAACAGCGCCCGACCCGCAAGATGAACAACATCAATGTCGAGAACCTGTTCTCGGTGACGTTGCGCGATACCGGCGAGGTCGCCCTGATCGACGGTGGAACCTATGAAATCATCAGTGTTCTGCCGACCGGCTACGCCGTGCATATCTCGCGGCTGTCGGCATCGGGACGCTATCTCTTTGTGATCGGTCGTGACGGCAAGGTCAACCTGATCGATCTGTGGATGGAAAAGCCGGACACGGTCGCCGAAGTCAAGGTCGGTCTTGAGGCGCGCTCGGTCGAAACATCCAAATTCAAGGGCTTCGAGGACAAGTACGCGATCGCCGGCGCCTACTGGCCGCCCCATTTCGTTATCATGGATGGCAATACGCTCGAGCCGCTGAAGATCACCTCGACGCGCGGCATGATCGTCGATACGCAGGACTATCACCCCGAGCCGCGGGTCGCATCGATCGTGGCGTCCCATTTCAATCCAAGCTTCATTGTCAACGTCAAGGAAACCGGCAAGATCATGGTCGTCAACTATGACGACCTGAAGAACCTCAAGATCACCAACATCGAGGCCGAACGCTTCCTCCACGACGGCGGCTTCGACCGCACCGGCCGGTACTTCATGGTCGCCGCCAACGCCCGCAACAAGGTGGGCGTGGTCGACACCAAGGAAAACAAGCTCCTGGCTCTGGTCGAGACCAGCACCACACCGCATCCCGGCCGCGGCGCCAATTTCATCCATCCCAAGTTCGGCCCGGTATGGTCAACCAGCCATCTCGGCAGCGAAGCTATCAGTCTGATCGGCACCGATCCGGAAAAGCATCCGGAGCAGGCCTGGAAAGTGGTGCAGGAACTGGAAGGCCAGGGCGGCGGCTCGCTCTTCATCAAGACCCATCCCAACTCCAAGAACCTGTGGGTTGACACCACCCTCAATCCCGAAGCCGAGATCGCCGCCAGCGTGGCCGTGTTCGACATCAACAACCCGGACAAGCCCTACGAGGTTCTGCCGATCGGCGAATGGTCCGGCATCACCGAGGGCACGCGCCGCGTCGTGCAGCCGGAATACAACAAGGACGGCACGGAAGTCTGGTTCTCCGTCTGGAACGCCAAAGACCAGCAATCGGCCATCGTCATCGTCGATGACAAGACCCGCAAGCTGAAGCACGTCATCAAGGACCCAAGGCTGGTCACGCCGACCGGCAAATTCAACGTCTACAATACTCAAAAAGACGTCTACTGACCCTGTCCTTCGATTGGCGGGCTTAGCAGCCCGCCAATCACTTCTCAGAACCTTCCGAGCGGTAAAAAAAGCATTGACCAACGATCCGGCTCAAAGGTGAAAATTGCCCAGACCCTGGTTATCGTCATCAGCCCGTCATCAGGCGGCATTCTGGCTGATCGCTCCCTTCGCTTTCCTGGCGTCGGGAGAGGCGAGCAGCGCCGATCCCCCACCGCCCAGCCGTCAGGCGGCGTTGATGACGCTCCTCAAACATGACTGCGGCTCGTGCCACGGCCTGACCATGAAGGGCGGCCTGGGTCCGCCCCTGCTCCCCGGCACCCTTGCGGACAAGGACGCGGAGGCGCTGACCGCGATCATCCTTGACGGCGTGCCCGGCAAGCCGATGCCGCCGTGGCGGTTCGAGCTTCAGCCGGAGGAGGCGCGGTGGCTGGTTGACCGACTGCGGGAGGGATTGAAATGAAGCATCTCGGATTTCTGGTGGGATCCCTTCTCCTGGCCGTTTCAGGCATCGCCGGGGCTGCGGAAATGCGCGGGACCGGCGATCTCGGCATTGTTGTGGAGCGGGCCGTCGGACGTGTTCAGGTCATCGACTCGACCATGCGGACGAGCCTCGCCAATATCCCGGACCTTGGCGATCTCAGTCATGCCTCGGCGGTATTCTCGCGTGACGCGCGCTATGCCTATGTGTTCGGGCGCGATGGCGGCCTCAGCAAGGTTGACCTGCTGGCCGGGCGCTTGGAGCGCCGCATCGTCCAGGCCGGCAACAGCATCGGCGGCGCGATTTCCCAGGATGGAAAGCTGATTGCCGTTTCAAACTACGAACCGGGCGGCGTGCGGGTGTTCGATGCCGGCACTCTGGAGCCGGTGGCCAACATTCCGACCGGTTCCAAGGTGGTCGGTCTGGTCGATGCGCCGGACCAGCGCTTCGTGTTCAGTCTGTACGATCTGGGCGAAATCTGGATGGTGGATATGCGCGATCCGGCAGCGCCCGCGATCACGAAATATCCGAGCGTTGGAAAGTACCCATATGATGCCCTGATCACGTCGGACGGCCGCTACTATGTCGCCGGCCTGTTCGGGGAGGACGGGCTGGCGCTGCT
>JAJFBI010000573.1 GCA_020697385.1 Microvirga sp.
ATCCTCGGGCAGAAGCTCAAGACTTGAGACATCGCCGACCCGCAGGCCGTTGAAGGACACGCTCGATCCCTGCGAAAGGCCTGAGACGGAGCCGGAAAATACGATGCGGATCGTCTGGCGAGCCTGCCCGCGCTCACCACCGGAGAACCAGTAGACAAATCCGAAGGCCGCCGCGATCACCGCCAGGGTGAAGAGACCGATCAAGGCGTAGTTTGCACGCGTTTCCATCGTTGCCCTTACGCGCCGCCGGCCATGACCGCGCGTGCCCGTTTCCCATGAAAATAAGAGCGAAGCCACGGATGGTCCGAGGCCAGCATCGCCTCGATAGGACCCTCCGCAAGGATCTTTCCCTCGCCCAAAGCCGCTATCCGGTCGCAGACCGAGTAAAGGCTGTCCAGGTCATGGGTTACCATGAATACGGTCAGGCCTAAAGTCCGCTGTAACGTCGCAATCAGGTCGTCGAACTCGCCCGCGCCGATGGGGTCGAGGCCGGAGGTCGGCTCGTCGAGGAAGACGATTTCCGGGTCGAGGGCCAGCGCCCTGGCCAGCGCCGCGCGCTTGATCATGCCGCCCGACAGCTCGGAGGGCAGCTTGTCTGCGGCATCCGGGTTCAGGCCCACCATCTCGATCTTGAGCATGGCCAGCTCGTCGAGCAGCCGGTCCGAGAGGCGCAGATACTCGCGCATGGGCACCTGGATGTTCTGCTTGACGGTCAGGGCCGAGAAGAGCGCGCCCTGCTGGAACAACACCCCCCAGTGGCGCTCCAGCTGCCGGCGGTCGTCCGGAGACAGCTCGTCGAGGTTGCGGCCCAGCACCTCGATGGTGCCGGCCCGCTTGCGCACGAGCCCGAGAATGGCACGGGTCAGCACCGATTTGCCCTGTCCGGAGCCGCCGACGAAGCCCAGGATCTCGCCGCGATAGACGTCGAGATCGAGGCCCTTGAGAATGGTCCGCTCGCCGAAACCGACCTCGACGCCGCGGACGCGGATGATGACCTCGCGGTTCTTCGTCGGGTCGGGGTGGCGTCGCTCGAGCATCATCTCAGTAATTGATCGCTGCAAAGAACATGGCGAAAAGACCATCGAGCACGATGACCATGAAGATGGCCTTCACCACCGAGGAGGTGACGTGACGGCCGAGCGATTCGGCCGACCCGGCAACCGCCATGCCCTCCAGAGTCGCGATGATCCCGATCACCACGGCCATGAACGGCGCCTTGATGAGGCCGACCAGGAAGGTGTTCATGCCGACCGCAGCCCTGAGCCGGTCGAGGAAGATGTCGGGGCTGATGCCGCCATAGACCCAGGTCGTCAGCCCGCCGCCCACGAGGGCCGCGATGGACGCGATGAAGGTCAGGAGCGGCAGGCCGATGATGAGGGCCAGGACCCGCGGGACGATCAGGACCTCGATGGGATCGAGGCCCATGACCCGCAGGGCATCGATCTCCTCCCGCATCTTCATGGATCCGATCTCGGCCGTGAAGGCCGAACCGGAACGGCCCGCCACCATGATGGAGGTCAGCAGCACGCCCAGCTCGCGCAGGACCAGGATGCCGATCAGGTCGACGACGAAGGGCGTCGCGCCGAACTTGATGAGCTGGAAGATACCCTGCTGGGACACGATGCAGCCGACGAGGAAGGAGATCAGCACGATGATGGGCACGCCGCGATAGGCGATCTGCTCCAGCTGGTTGATCACCGCAGTGCCCCGGAAGCGGCGTGGGTGGATCACCACCCGCACCATCGCTGAGACAAGCTCTCCCAGGAAGCCCACGCCGCCCACCAGATCCTTGCCGGCGCCGGCGACGCTCCGCCCCACATCGACCAGGAAATCGACCGAACGGGCGTGCCGGGGCTTCGGCTCCTCCTCGAAGCTGCGATAGGCGGCCTCCTCTAGAAGGATCTTCTGCTCCGGCGAAGCATTGGCGAAATCCGCCTGTCCCTTGGCCGACAGCTCGTGGCGGGTCCGGTCGAGGGTCCACGCGCCGAGGGTGTCGAGGCGCTCCACGCCGCCGAGATCGAATAGCACGGGGAAGCTGTCGACCTCCGCTTCGATCTCGCCGAGAAGCGCTTCGACGCGCTGGGCATGCGGCGCCGTCCAGGGACCGGACAGACGCACCGTCGTCTGCCCGCCTTCTCGGTCGATCGTCATGTCCGGCTCTTGAGCCAGGGTGCCCTGCGCCACGATAGTCCCTTCGGCATTGATTCCGCTTGGTGATAGCGTGTCATTGCGCCACAAGTCGAGACGAACTTCACTACGAGAAGCCAAGAGAATGCGTCAGCTCACCGTTTCCATCGACCGTTTTCCCATTGCCGGAAAGTTCACGATCGCCAGAGGCTCCCGCACCGAGGCCGTGGTCGTCACCGCTACGATCAGGGAAGGGGAAGCCGTCGGACACGGGGAATGCGTGCCCTACCCGCGCTATGGTGAGACGGTCGAGGGCGTGGCGGCGGCCATCGAGGCCATCCGCCCCCAGATCGAGGAGGGCCTGACCCGTGAGGCGCTCCAGTCCCTGATGCCCGCAGGCGCGGCCCGCAACGCGGTCGATTGCGCCCTCTGGGATCTCGATGCCAAGCGTTCCGGCATCCGTGCCCATGTGACCGCAGGCCTCACCCGCTGGCCGCCTGTGACCACCGCGTACACGATCAGCCTCGACACGCCTGAGGGCATGGCCGAGGCCGCTGCAAAGGCGTCTGAGCGGCCGATCCTGAAAGTGAAGTTCGGAGCTCCCGACGGCGATATCGAGCGGATCAAGGCCGTGCGCCGGGCAGCTCCCCAGGCAACGCTGATCGCCGACGCCAACGAGGGCTGGACCGAGGCCAATATCGAACGGCACCTCGCGGCCTGCGCCGAGGCAGGCTATGCCCTTGTCGAGCAGCCCCTGCCGGCCAAGGAAGATGGTTACTTAAGCCGGATCTCGCGCCCCGTGCCGATCCTGGCCGACGAGAGCGTGCACGACCGGGCGAGCCTCGACCGGCTGGTGGGCCTCTACGACCTCGTGAACATCAAGCTCGACAAGACCGGCGGCCTGACGGAGGCCCTGGCCCTGGCCGATGCGGCGGAGG
>JAJFBI010000574.1 GCA_020697385.1 Microvirga sp.
GAGCACGGTAACGTGCGCGCCCTTCTGCTCGACGTCGTGGACGATGTTGAGGACGTCCCGGGTGTCTCGCCCGAGCCGGTCTAGGCGCGACCACGAGTTCGTCGCCGGACGGGAGAAACTCAATCACCGTCGCGAGCCGAGAGAGCCCCGCCGGCGACTAACGCAGCAGTGGTGAGACACGCCCAGCGCGGCACGCGAGCGCCCGCAGCGAGCTGGTGCTCGATGCTGAGCCGAGCCGGCATCCCCTTATGCCGAGGTGGCCTGACCCCACCAGCACAGGAGTACGCCGAGCAGCACGGAACTCGCCACCAACCAAGGCCCGAACAGGCGGTCCACGCGCTTCTCGGTTGAGTCGAAATGTTTCATGGCCCCGTCTCCCTTGTGGCGGGAACAGGTGTAGAACTAAAGGGCGTCAGATTCTGTCACGGGGTGGTTATGTCATTCGCCAAGGCCGAGCAGCTGCTCGATCTCGCCACCATGCTACGCGCCCATCGATCGGGAATCACGCTTGGCCAGGTGGAGGACCGCTTCGGCTGCTCTCGGCGTACCGCGCAGCGCATGATGCGCCAGTTGGAATCGCGGTTCCCAGACGTGCAAGCGCAGATAGCCGATGATGGCGGCAAGCGGTGGCGCATGCGCGCCACGGGCGTCCTGAAGGACTTCCTCTCACTGCACGCGGACGAGCTCGCGGCCCTCGACTTCGCCATTGCCGATCTCGCGCGCGAAGGGCAGGCCCGCGAGGCGCGCCTGCTCGAGGAGCTCAAGGCCAAGATCCTGGCGCTCGTCCCGGGCCCCACGGCCACACGGCTCGCGCCCGACCACGACGCGCTCCTGGAAGCGCAAGGCTTCGTAGCGCGCCCGGGGCCCCGCCCGATGGTCGATGAAGAGCTGTCCAAGACGATCTCGGATGCCGTTAAGGCCTGCATCGTCATAGCGATCGATTACCAGGCCCGCACCGACCCGGCGCCTCGCCGGCGCGCGATCGCGCCGTATGGCCTGCTCGCGGGGGCGCGCCGCTACCTGGTCGGCCGTCCCGAGGGCGATGACGCTGGGCCCGTGCGCACCTACCGCATGGACCAGATCCGCACGGCCTCTCTCACCGGCCGCACCTTCGTCCGGCCCTCCGGCTTCGATCTCGCTGCGTTTGCAGAGCGCGCCTTCGGGCTCTTCCAGAACGATAGCGAGTACGGCGAGGTGGTGTGGCGATTCACGCCCGCGGCAAGCGCACAGGCGCGTGGCTACATATTCCATCCCTCTCAGACCGTGGTGGACGAGCTCGACGGGTCCATAACGGTGCGCTTCATGGCGGCGGGGCACCTGGAAATGGCGTGGCACCTGTATCAGTGGGGAGACGCCGTGGAGGTGCTCGCGCCCGAGCGCCTTCGGCTCATGGTCGAGGGGCACCGCCGCAGCGACTTTCCCGCGCTCCCCTAAGTCCGTGGGAATCACTAGGTACAGAGGCCCTGCCGCCCGCTTCCCGCACGATGCCTCCGCCTCGCAAGCTCTTGCACCTCGACAAGTTCGATGCCCGGCGCTTGTGGCTGCACGCGCAACGCTTGGACACCTCTGCACCGTTCGGCGAGGGACCCGAGGCGACGCAGGCCGCCGTCGAGCATCTTGGATATGTGCAGATCGATACGATCAACGTGATTGAGCGCTGCCACCACCACATCCTGTGGACCCGCATCCCGAACTATCGGCGCGACGATCTCCGTCGGGCCCAGTCGATCGACAGGACCGCCTTCGAGTACTGGACGCACGCGCTGTCTTACGTACCAACGAAGGATTATCGGTTCTTCGTCCCAGAAATGAAGCGTCGTCGAGGGGCGACCGGGGGCTGGTTCGGGCAGGTCAGGCGCGAGGACATTCGCAGGGTCGTGTCCCGCATTCGGAAGGAAGGTCCCCTGACGATCCGGGACATCGATGACGATGTGCTGGTGGAAAAGGAGCACCTCTGGGCGAGCCGCAAGCCTTCCAAGCGCGCCCTGCAGCTCGCCTTTTATGGCGGGGCTCTGACCATCAGCGCCCGCTCCGGCATGCTGAAGACCTATGAGCTGACGGAGCGCCATTTCGGCTGGGAAAGAGACCCAAAACCCGCATCAGAGAGGCAGGTGGCGGAGTACCTACTCGACCGAGCTTTGCGGTCGCAAGGCATCGTCAGCCTGGATTCGGTCTGCTACCTCGATGCAAAGCGAAAGCCGGCGATCCGACAGCTTGTCGAGTCGAGGGTGCGGCGCCGGCGGCTCGTTCCCGTGGCCATCGAAGGCGCGGAACGCGTGGAGCATTGGGCTGTCCCTGAGACGCTCGATGCCCTTTCCGCAGACGCCGGCGAGCAGGTGCATATCCTCTCGCCCTTCGACCCGCTGATCATCCAGCGCAAGCGGCTCAGGCTCTTCTTCGAATACGAGCACCGCTTTGAGGCCTATGTGCCAAAGGAGAAGCGGGTACTCGGGTATTTCGCGCTTCCGGTGCTGATCGGCGACAGGATTGTCGCTGCGATCGACCTGAAGGCGGACCGGCAGAGAGGCAGGCTCCTGGTCCAGCGGTGGACCTGGGTGGGCAAGGGTGCGGAACTCAAACACAAGGCACGCATCGAACAGGAGCTGCACCGCTTCGAGCGCTTCCAGAATGGGCCGTGAGGCGGCGAAGTTTCTAGCTCATGGCAAGGCCTCACGAACGAACGCCGTTTCCGCTAGACGCGCCTCGAACTGATGCCGGGTCGGGGCGGCCGCTCCCTTCCCGATCGGTGTAGCCGCAGCCGAGCCGAGCCCGTGGTGGCGATCTCGGGAGACGGCGCGTTTCGGGGCTCCACATGTGGAGGCCGACACAACGGTGCGCTAGCGGCTCCCGTTTGTTGCCGTAATCGGGAAAAACGCCGCATGGAAACGCCGCGGGGGAAGTGCTCGGGCGCGAGCAGCGTTTGCGATGGTCAAGGGGCACCGCCAGAACGACTTTCCCCGCTTCCCTGAAATTCGCAGTGGATGACAGCTTCTGTCGCCCCGCCCCAGGGCTATCGCATTTGGAGGATGAGGGCGGCGAGAAATGCATTGTCCCA
>JAJFBI010000055.1 GCA_020697385.1 Microvirga sp.
GGCGAGTTGATCGCGGTGCCGACCGAGTGGGACGAGGAGGAGCACGGCTCGGTCCCGACGATCATCATCGTGTCACCGCGCAAGCCGCGCCCCGGCATGCCGGTTGCCGGTGTCGGCGACCGGGCGCTCCTGCGAGTCGATCCGCTGAAACCCGGTGACATCCATCGTTATTCCGGCCGCGTGACCAAGATCATCGCCAAGAAGCAGGCCCAGGTGCTCGGCATCTTCCGCAGCCTGCCAGAGGGCGGCGGAAGGCTGATCCCGGTCGACAAGAAGGCGCGCGATCAGGAGCTGCAGATCAGGCCCGGCGACGAGGGCGAGGCGCAGGATGGCGACCTGATCGCCGTCTCCATCGTGAAGCACGGCCGCTTCGGCCTGCCGACCGCGAAGGTGAAGGAGCGCCTCGGCTCGGTGAAATCCGAAAAGGCCGTGAGCCTCATCGCGATCTTCGCCCACAACATTCCAAATGAATTCCCGAAGGCGGTGCTGGACGAAGCCGCTGCCGCGAAGCCCGCCACGCTTGAGGGCCGCGAGGATTGGCGCGGCCTGCCTCTCGTGACCATCGACCCACCGGACGCCAAGGACCATGACGACGCCGTCCATGCGGTGCCGGACGACGACCCGAACAACCAAGGCGGCTTCATCGTCACGGTGGCGATTGCCGACGTGTCGGCCTACGTGCGCCCGGGCTCCGCCATGGACCGGGAGGCGCAGGAGCGCGGCAACTCGGTCTATTTCCCCGACCGGGTCGTGCCCATGCTGCCGGAGCGGATCTCCAACGATCTGTGCTCCTTGAGGCCGCGCGAGGACCGCCCGGCCCTCGCCGTGCGCATGGTGATCGGCCCTGACGGGCGAAAGATCCGCCACAGTTTCCACCGGGTGATGATGAGGTCAGCCGAGAAGCTCTCCTACCAGCAGGCTCAGGCCGCCATCGACGGCCGTCCGGACGAGGTTACGACGCCGATCCTCGACACGATCCTGAAACCGCTCTGGACCGCGTATGAGCTGGTGAAGAAGGCACGCGACATCCGCGAGCCGCTCTTCCTCGACCTGCCCGAGCGCAAGATCGTCCTCAAGCCCGACGGCACGGTGGACCGGGTCTTCGTGCCCGAGCGGCTGGAGGCGCACCGGCTCATCGAGGAGTTCATGATCCTCGCCAACGTGGCGGCCGCGGAAGCTCTGGAGCAGGTGCAGTCCGACCTGATCTACCGGGTCCACGACGAGCCCTCGTTGGAGAAGATGCGTTCTTTGAGCGAGGTGCTGGCCTCCATCGGACTCAAGATCCCTGGACAGGGGCCGATCAAGCCGGAGCTGTTCAATCGCATCCTGCGCAGCGTCGACGGCTCAGAGCACCAGCTCTTCATCAACGAAGTGGTGCTGCGCTCCCAGTCGCAGGCCGAGTACTCGGCAGAGAATTACGGGCATTTCGGCCTGAACCTCAGGCGCTATGCCCACTTCACCTCCCCCATCCGGCGCTATGCGGACCTCATCGTCCACCGGGCGCTCGTCTCGGCCCTGAAATTCGGCAAGGACGGGCTGCCCGGGAGCACCACCCGGGCGGAGCTGATCGAGATCAGTGCCAAGATCTCGGCAGCCGAGCGCCGGGCCATGGCGGCGGAACGTGAGACAATCGACCGCCTGATCGCGCACTTCCTCGCCGACCGGATCGGGGCCACATTCAATGGACAGATCTCTGGCGTGTCGAAGGCTGGCCTCTTCATCAAGCTGAGCGAGACCGGCGCGGACGGCTTCGTTCCGGCCGCCACCATCGGCAACGATTACTACCGTTACGATGAGGTGACCCACTCGATGCGCGGCGAGGATACCGGCGAGACCTACCGCCTCGGCGACAAGGTGGAGGTGAAACTGGTGGAGGCGGCGCCCGTGGCGGGAGCGCTTCGCTTCGAGCTCCTCACCAAGGGCCGCTTTACTGGCAAAACCGGTGGCGGCGGCCGGAAGGGCGGCAAGCGGCCTGCCCGCCGCGCCAAGGCAGCAGAAGCTGCCCGCTCTCCGACCAGGGTGAAGGTCAAGCGGCGCGGGCGCGCCTGACAAAAAGGACGAGGCATGTCTTTGACGATCAAGACCGCGGCGGACGCGGATGAGATAAAGGTCATTCCGGCCATGCGGCGCGGCCTCCTGGGTCATTGCCCGGCCTGCAATCGCGGCCGCTTGTTCGGCAGCTTCCTGAAGGTTGCCGACCATTGCGAATCTTGCGGAACGGAGTTCCACCATCATCGCGCCGACGACCTGCCGCCCTATCTGGTGATCTTCATCGTCGGCCACCTCATCGGCTATGGCATCCTCATGACCGAGACCAAGATGGAGGTGCCGATGTGGGTGCATCTGGCCACGTGGCCCGCGCTCACTCTGATCCTGTGCCTCGCGCTGCTTCAGCCCATGAAAGGCGCTGTCGTGGGGCTGCAATACGCGCTAGGTATGCATGGCTTCGGGGCAGCCCGCGCCAAGAAGAACGACGAGGACAACGCACGTGACGGATATCGAAACCCTGGCGAAGATGGATCGCCTCGTTTCCGCTGAGACCAACCCCAAGGCCCCTGCCCTCCGCCCCGTCGACGCCGCGACCCTCATCATCATCGACCGCAAGCCTAAAACCTCGAAGGTCCTCATGGGCAGGCGCCATGCGGGCCTGAAGTTCATGCCGGGCAAGTTCGTGTTTCCGGGCGGGCGCATCGAGGCCGGCGACCGCTCCATGACGGTGACGGGCGCCCTCCACCCTCGCGCCGAGCAGGCCCTCATGGCGCGGGTGACGCGCCCGTCGACCCAGCGCAGCCGGGCCCTGGCGCTCGCGGCGATCCGGGAAACCTTCGAGGAGACGGGCTTGATGCTCGGCACGAAGGAGTACGGCAGCCCGGAGCGTGCCCCGGCCAGCACTGCCTGGACGGCCTTTCAGGAGCGCGGCGTCCATCCGGATCTCGAGGCGCTTCAATTCATCGGTCGGGCGATCACGCCGCCGAAGCGGGTCAGGCGCTTCGACACGCGATTCTTCGCGGTCGACCGCACCGCCATCGCGGACGAGGTTGAGAACGTCATCGGCCCGGAAGCCGAGCTTGTAGAACTGGCATGGGTGACCATCGATCAGGCCAAGGCTCTGGACCTGCCGCCCATCACTACCGTGATCCTGGGAGAGCTCGAAGCCCGCATCGCCGCAGGATTCGCCCCCCAACTCCCGGTCCCCTTCTTCCATCAGCAGCGGGGCCGTTTCGTCAGGGAACTGTTGTAGCCCGGATCGTCATCCGCATGTGGCGCAGCGAAGATCCGCGGTCGCGGGCGGGAAAACGGCTCCGCTCTCGCCACGAGACCCTGGGTTCTGCCGTGCAGCCCCTGGATGACGTCTAGGTTGAGAATCCGCCTCTTCCCTGGCTCCCGCTCTTGACTGGCTCCCGATATTCAGGCATGGGAACCGCACGATTTTCCGGCCGGGTTCGCCCGGTCTTTGCGTTTCGGCCATGCTCTGAGCCACCCGAACCGCCGAACCGAACAAGAGGTCTTGAACCATGGCCAAAGCCGCAACGATCAAAGTGAAGCTCGTCTCCACCGCCGACACGGGCTATTTCTACGTGACGAAGAAGAACTCGCGCACGATGACCGAGAAGATGAACTTCAAGAAGTATGACCCGGTCGCAAAGAAGCACGTCGAGTTCAAGGAAGCCAAGATCAAGTAATCGGCTTCACAGCGAACTGCTCTAGTAAAAACCGCCCTTATGGGGCGGTTTTTTCGTTTCCTGGTGGAAGAGCCGCTCGATGGGTCGGCCCACCGGCACTTACCGGCTTGAGCGGGTATCTTCCCAACGGCGAATCCGGTCCATCTCGCGATACTGGCGCCGGAGCGAGCCGGTGCTCACCACATCCTGGCGATAGGCCCGGACGACACGGGGGCGATCACGGTCGCGATAGACAGCCCGGGTGCGGTAGCGCGGTTCGCGGTAGACAACGCGGGTTGCCACCCGCGGCTGACGATAAACGACGCGGGTCCGGTAGACGGGCGCCGGCTGGTACACGACCCGGGTTACGGGCGCCGAGTAATATCCGTAAGCCGGGTAGCTGTAAGCCGGATAGGCCGCTGGATAACCGTAGCCGTAGTTGTAGGTGGTACGGTAGCCGTAACCCGGGGCGCCGTAAGGATAGGAGCCATAGCCGTAACCGGGATAGGCATAGGACGGCGTAGCCGCTGCGGTGAGCAGACCGCCGAGAACTGCCCCGCCGATCAGCCCGGCCGCAACCGCGCCACCGTTGTTCCAACCGCCACGGTGATAGCGTCTGTACTGGGCGTCGGCTGTTCCGACGCTTCCCACAGTGATGATGGCAATACCGGCCAGTAATGCAAACTTCTTCATGGTCGACCTCGTGAGAAGTGGCAGACACCCTTCAATGGAAAACCAATTCAGAACTTGAGATTTGGTTCGCAGCTTGGCTGCCAAACCATTATCTTTCTTTGAGAAAACAGAGTTTTCTGAAGATCCGTTCAGGATTTCCCAGTATAGAAGCAACTGAACCACTGCATTAGAGCAAGCCCTGCGCGCTCGTGAGGCTCAAGGGCTCAATGCGCATAGACCTGCGAGCGCGGGAAGATGGTGTTCCCCGCCACCGTCTGGGCAATCACGCTGGCGATCTTGTCACCGCCCTTTGCGGAGGGCTCGATGGGGTTGGCGTAGTCGTCGGGCTCGTCGCAGATGAGGCGCAGGTCGATCAGGGGAAGTCTGCGGGCAAAGGCCTCGCGGGTGATGACATCGTTGAATATGGACAAAGCCGTCACCACGAGGCGCTGCTCCTGAGGATCGGGAAAGCGCGCATCGTAGATCGTGCAGACAGCGGTCGGCAGACGCTGGTCGAGAATGCGCTCCAGCATGGCGCGATAGTTGCGGGCAAACTCGTCCTGTATGGCGGCAAACCTTTCGATCACCTCGGCAACGGAGCGTGCCCCCTCGCGCAGGATTCCACTGCGATGCAAGGCATCGTTGCCGCCGACGCTCACGACGAGATGGCTTGCATCCAGCGGCAGTCGCGATAGCTGGCTTAGGACGCCGGTCGTGACGGCTCCGTCGATCGCGCAGAGCGTTGCCTTCCAGTCAGCTGGCAGTTTCGCCTGGACCTGCTTGATTACGTCCGGCTCGCCGCGTCGCACATAGGCGCCGTTGTCGAAGATGCTGTCCCCGAGCAGAACCACATGGGTCATGAGCCCCTCCCAAGCAGCCGGTTCAAGGCCGGGACGAGGTGGGTCGTCAGATACGGTTTGGCGACGAATTCGCCGCCAGGCGGCACGGGACCCGAGGTGGCGTCGGAATGGCCGGACATCATCACCACCGCAAGATCGGGCCAACGCTTGCGCGCCAGTTCCGCCAACTCATGGCCATCGATCCTGCCGGGCAGGTGAGCGTCGGTCACGAGGCCATGAACCGCCTGCGAGGCTTCGAGATGCTTCAGAGCTTCGTCCGAATCCGCTGCCTCCAGAACGTCAAAAGAGGCTTCCAGCAGGTGGCGGGCAATGGCCTGCCGGATGGTCGGCTCCTCGTCCACCAGAACGATCACCGGATGTTGGTCTTGCGAAGGCACCCGCCCATTTCCCATCTCAAGAAGAAAGCGTGTCGCGACAACTTGGGGAAAGCCGCCCTTGTTCCGCGGCGCAGTCTCTACCCGCCAAACCGGAACGGGGTGTCGCAGGCGGACGTTGATCCTAGGCCCGATGACGGGCCGAGGAGAGATCAGATGATCGAGACGCTCAAGGTATCCCTGCTGACCATGATGCTGACGGTCTGGAGCGCCATCGCCATGGCCCAGACATCGCCGGGCGGCACGCCCGGAACACCAGGCGGCGGAACGACCTCCCCGTCTGGAACGACCACGGGCGCAGCTCCCGCCGCCGCCGCCGGCGAGGGCATGGACTGGGTCTGGATCATCGTCGCCGTGGTCGTGATTGCGGCCCTGCTCTTCTACTTCCTGGGCCGCGGCCGCAGCACGCGGGTTTGACGGCGCATGCTCAATATCGGTCAGGCTGGCGGCGTCCCGCTGCCGGCCTGGAAGAACGGCCGGAAGTTCTCGAGCCAGGATGCCAGCCACACTTCGAGGGCTTGTCGGGCGGCCTGCTCCGTTGGCCCGTAGCCCCAAACGTCCTCCTGCAGAGGCGTCGACCAGATCCAGAATCGGTTGCTGCCGTCATAGGCGACGCTGCCCACCTCGACGGATCCCACGAAGCCGACATGGCGATTGAGCGGCACGCCAGCCACCCGATCCTGCCGCCATTCGATCCTGCTCATACGCCGCCGCGCCCTTTCACTGACGTCCGGCGAACTAGCGCATCGTGCGGAAAAGTGAATCCGGTTTTCCGATCCACACGATGCGCAAGCTATGAATTGAGCATCGGAGCAAGACCCGCACAAGGCCGAGCTCCACGGAACAGGCACGCGCGACTGACGTTGGCGAACAGCCTCTGAAAGGACATGACATTGAAGCTTGAACTCATTCACAAATGGGCGTGCCCCTATTCGGCTCGCGTTCGCGACTTCATCGAAGAGCGCGGCTTGCAGGAACGAATCGCCTTCCAGGAAGTCAACGAGACGGAAGGCGCGAAGGACAGGCTCGTGCAGCTCACCGGGAAGACCCAGGTGCCCTGCCTCGTCGCCGAAGGAGAGCCGATCCTGGAGAGCAAGGACATTATCGAATGGCTCGACCGGAACCTTGGCAGCACGCAAGGCGCTGTCCCGGCGTGAGAGCGATATCATGCGTTTCCTCCCCACCCGCGTGCATGCCGTAATCGATTATCTCTGGGGCGTCGCGCTCATGGCGAGCCCGTGGCTCTTCAGCTTTGCGGATGTGCCGGCCGCCACATGGGTGGCCATCGCGTTCGGCGTGGGAGCGATCCTGTATTCCGCTCTGACAGCCTACGAACTCGGCATCCTGAAGATCCTGCCGATGCCCCTGCATCTGATCCTCGACGGGCTCGGCGGCGCGGTGCTGGCCGCCTCCCCGTTCCTGTTCGGCTTCGCCGACCGGGTGCTCTGGCCGCATGTTCTTTTCGGCTTGTTCTCCGTCGTCGCGTGCCTTGTCACACATCTCGAACCCATGTTGACGACAGGCCACCGGGAACCGGCCTGAATACCCAGGAAGCGCCGTTGACGGGCACTCGGGGCAAGAGCAGCATCATGGCGCCACAAGGGAGGCAGCCATGTTCGAGAGCATCGTCCAGGCGAGTGAAGCTCACCGTCAGAGCGCCCATCAGATGGTGGGATCCCTCAAGATGGCCCTGAAGGGCTGCCCGGAATGCAGAACCTCGCAGATGATCGCCTCCCCCAGCCTCGGCCTCTGCGACGATTGCGGATCCGGCCTCGTGGCCCTGCCGCGAGAGTAGCCTTCTTCGGCGGCCTTTCCGTCCGCACGCATGATCTGGTCTTGAGGCGCACCAAAGCAGCTCCGGGGAGTTGATGTGGCTGTGGCTCGAACACCCTGGTCAGCTCCGATGTGGCTTTTCACCCTCGTTCTCGGCATCGCCCTGCTTTATGCCGGCCTCGTGCTTGTGACGGCCTTGTTCCAGACCAGGATGCTGTTCCCAGCACAGATGGCGGCCGCCAATCGCCCTCCGCTGCCGGCATCCGCCGAGCGGCTCGAACTGACGACGCATGATGGGGATCGCCTTGCCGGCACACGGCTTGGGAACACATCCGGCGCGAGGCCCCTCCTGCTCGGCTTCGGCGGCAATGCCTGGAATGCGGATGCGGTGGCGCTCACCCTGCATGGCATCTTTCCCGACCATGAGGTGCTAGCCTTCCACTATCGCGGCTATCCGCCGAGCAGCGGAACGCCGAGCGCGAAGGCGCTGTTCGCGGATGCACTGACGATCTTCGATTATCTGGAACAGGAGCGCTCTCGGAAGGTGGTGGCCGTTGGCTTCAGCATCGGCAGCGGCGTGGCGGCCTTCTTGGCGCATGAGCGAAATGTTGCGGGCTTGATTCTGGTTACGCCTTTCGACTCGTTGAAGGCTCTGGCGCGCGAGCACTTCTCCTGGGCACCCACGGGCCTCCTCCTGCGCCACCACATCCCGACCATTGACCTCGTGAAGGATCGGCAGACGCCGGCGGCGCTGGTCATGGCAGGCCGCGACACTATCGTGCCGGCGCGCCGCAGCGAACCCCTTAGGAGCGTCATTCCCAATCTCGTTCTCGATCGCACGATCGCGGATGCGGGGCACAACGATCTCTACCAGCATCCCGCCTTCGTTGCTGCGATGCGTGAGGCGGTGGCGGAGTTTGAAAAGGCTGCACCGCAGAAGCTTCCATAAGCTCGTCTCTTCATTCGTCATGGCCGGACTTGTTCCGGCCATCCACGTCTTGTGAACTTTTCCGACCTCATCCTGAGGAGCAGACGCAGTCTGCGTCTCGAAGGAGGATCCAGAGAGCACTGGACGATCCTTCGAGACGGATTGCTCACGCAATCCTCCTCAGGATGAGGTCGGAGGAAGACTTGCCGCGAGAAGACGTGGATGATCGGGACTGATCCCCGGATCAAGTCCGGGGACAGGCGTGACAGAGAGGAGCAATCATCCCTCGTACAACGGCACCAGTTCCATTTCCGGCACCAGCACCAGCCCCTTGTCGGTGATGCGGATCTCAGGGATCACTGAGAGCGGGATCAGGTTGAAGCCCATATAGGCGATCTTGCAGCCGGCCTTCTCCCAAGCAACTTTCAGCGCCCGGGTTTCCTCGGCCACCTCCGTCACGCGTTTGTCGGAGAGAAGGCCTGCGATGGGCAGCGGCACCATGGCGACGACCTGGCCCTGATTGACCACGCAGACGCCGCCCTGACTCTCGATCAGAGTCTCGAGCGCCACGCGCATATCGGCCTCATTGGTGCCGGCCACGATCACGTTGTGCGAGTCGTGTCCGACGCTGCTCGCAACCGCACCGCTCTTCAGGCCGAAATCCTTCAGCAGCCCATGCGCCACGCCGCCCGTGCGGCCATGGCGCTCGATCACGGTCACGAAGGTGAGGTCGTTCTTGGAGAGCAGCGCCTCCCAACTCTCTTCTTTCTGCAACTGTACTTTGTCGTGGAAGAGCACGATGCCCGGCAGCGCCACGCGGATCACGTTGGCCGCGCAGGCCTCTGTCGGCAGGTGGGGTATAAGCTTCGGCACACTTGGGATGTGGACCGTGCGATAGGCCTCCGGCGGATAGCGGTAGCGGTTCGAGAGTGCCTGATCGAGCACGGGCGTGATCTTTTTCCCCTCGACCACGAGTTCGCCACCGTACCAGGTGTTCTGCACCTCGAGGTCGTCGTTGAGCAGCACGAGATCGGCACGGCGCCCGCCGCCGAGACCGCCGATCTCGCCCTCCATTGAAAAGCGCGTCGCGGGATGGAGCGAGCCCATGCTCCAGGCCTGCTCGCGGCTCATGCCGGCGCGGCGCGCCTCGCGCGTCACCCAGTCCATGCCGAACATCATGAGGTCGTCCGCATCGCGGTCATCGGTGCAGACGCAGATGCGCTTATGCGAAGAGCCGAGTTCCGTGATGGTCTTGATGGCTTCCGGCAAGGAATGCCACGGCGTCGTCGGCGGGCCGCCGCGCAGGAAGATCCACACGCCGGCATCGAGCAGGTCATCGGCGATGTCCCGGTCGATGGCTTCGTGCGTGTCGGTGACGCCGCTTGCCGCATAGGCCGCCACGAACTCGCGGCCATAGATGTGACCCGAGACCGGCTTGCCACGCTCCAACGCCGCCGCGAGGATCGCGTGGCTGCGCTCGTCGCCCATGGTCACGGGCACGAAATCCATCTTCTCGCCGAGCGCCGCGGCTTCCGGCCAGCGGTCGAAGAGTGCGGCGATCTTCGCGGGCGTCAGGTCGCCGCCCGCTGTCTCGAGATCAGGCGTGGTGGCGGGCACCGTGCTGGGAACCGTGAGGAAGATGGAGAGCGGTGCATGGCGCGCATCCTCCAGCATCATCTCGATGCCGGCGGCATCCATCACGTTGCCGATTTCGTGGCTGTCGCAGAAGATCGTCGTGGTGCCGTTGAGCAAAGCCGCCTCCGCATAGGCGCAGGCCGTGATCATGCTGCTCTCGATATGAATATGCGGATCGACGAGCCCCGGCGCGATAATGCCGCCCTTAGCGTCATAGACCCGACCCGGCGTGCCCCCGACCTGTCGGTAGGAACCAGCCGGCTTCACGGCGGCGATGCGTCCCCCGGCGATCCAGACCTCGCGCTCCGGGGCGATGCGTTCGCTGTAGGTGGACAGCACGCGGGCGCCGGTGATCACGAGATCGGCAGGCGCCCGGCCCGATGCAACATCGGCCAGGCGCCGGGTCATCGTGGACAGGGGGGAGACGGAAAAGCGGGTCAGCGCCGTCTTGGGTGGCAAGGAAGGTGTGCGGTGGTCCATATCCCTCATCCCGTTGGAAAGCGTCGGCTCAAGTTAGCAGGGCGAGGTCGGAACCGCATCCCGCATCGCATGAGAGGCAGGTTCACCTAAGGGCATATTCCCTTAAGGCCAAGCTTGGCTTAAACAGGTATGTAGCTGATTCGCTTGGAGAAACGGGAGGTTCGAACCGAACCCGCCTGAGGAGAACGCTGGCCAAAACAAAAGGCGCCTTGCGGCGCCTTATTGGAAAAAGTTGGTGGCCAGCCGGGAGCAGCGTTGAGGAGGCAACATCCGCTCCCAGGCTGGCCGAGCCCACGAAGTCCCAGGAGATGCGGCGGACCTGAGCATCCGCTCAGGGCGGAAACTATGGTCGAACGTATAGGAAACATGAGGCGTTGCAAGCGCCCATGTGGCCAAAAAGCGGCATTTTCCCAAATTATTTAAAGCAGAGGTATCTCAAGGAGATGAATCCGCTTGCTCAGGCTTCGGATTCAATCCGGCTAAGAATCTGGGCACGTCATGTCGGCTTGGCATCTGCCTCAAGGTAAGTCTTCACGGTCGCGATAAACTTGGCCACCGAGATCGGCTTGGACATATATGCTTCGCAGCCACCCTCCCGAATCCTCTCCTCGTCGCCTTTCATGGCGAACGCCGTAATGGCGATGACGGGAATCGACTTGAGCTCTTCATCGGCCTTGAGCCAGCGGGTGACCTCGAGACCAGAGACCTCGGGCAGCTGGATGTCCATGAGGATCAGGTCCGGCTTGTGAGCCCGCGCCAGTTCCATAGCCTCGATGCCATGGCTGGTCTTGAGGGTCGCATAGCCGTGGGCCTCGAGGAGATCGTTGAAGAGCTTCATGTTGAGTTCGTTATCCTCAACAATGAGCACGGTCTTCTTCATTGGCGCTATCCCGGGGCCCAAAAACGCACTTCACCGGCCCGAATTTTCGTCTGATGGTATAGTTAGGTTCAAACCTATTGATGAAATGCAAACTGACAGCATGAACACACCCTTAAAAAGAGTTACCCGCGAGGAGGCCGAAAATGTCGCAGTGGGGGCCTTTGCCTTCATCACGAGCGACGAGGAGCGCCTCGGCCGGTTCCTGGCCGTCTCAGGGCTGGGGCCGGATACCATCCGCTCGGCGGCCTCGTCGCCCGGCTTCTTCGCCGGGATCCTGGATTATGTCGTCTCCGACGAGCCGCTGCTGATCGCCCTCGCCACGGAGCTGAACACGAAGCCGGAGCACATCATGGGGGCCCGCTGGACCCTGTCTCCGTCCGAGTTCGAATAGCCTCACTATCCCATGAGCGACGCACCCTTCTGCCGTGACTGCCTGACACTGGCCGCCAGCCCCCTGGCGGCACGGTGCACGGCCTGCGGGTCGCCTCGTCTGCTGCGGCACAAGGAGCGCGACAGCCTCTCCATCGCGCATGTGGATTGCGATGCTTTCTTCGCCGCCGTGGAGAAACGGGACGATCCGAGCCTTGCCGACAAGCCGGTGATCATCGGCGGCGGCAAGCGCGGGGTCGTGTCGACCGCCTGCTATATGGCGCGCATCTATGGGGTGCGTTCCGCCATGCCCATGTTCCAGGCTCTGAAGCTCTGTCCGCATGCGACGGTGATCAAGCCCAATGGAGAGAAGTACAGCAAGGCGGGCCGCGAGGTGCGACAGCTCATGCTGGAGCTGACCCCGCTGGTGGAGCCGGTCTCCATCGACGAGGCCTTCCTGGACCTCACCGGAACGGAGCGCCTGCACCACGGCAGCCCGGCCCTGACCCTGGCGCGCTTCGCCCGCAAGGTGGAGAACGAGATCGGGATCTCGATTTCGGTCGGGCTCTCCTACAACAAGTTCCTGGCCAAGATCGCCTCCGACCTCCAGAAGCCGCGCGGCTTCTCGATCATCGGCCGCGAGGAGGCCGCTGATTTCCTGGCCGACAAGCCGGTGGGCATCATTCCCGGCATCGGCGGCTCAGCCCAGGCTCGGCTCGCCAAGGTAGGCGTGACTCAGATCGCGCATTTGCGGGACGTGGAGCTGAGGACCCTGTTCGAAGCACTCGGCCGCGACTCGCAGCGCCTGTCACGGCTCGCCTGGGGTGAGGACCACAGGGCCGTGACGCCGGAGCGGGAAACCAAGAGCATCTCGGCGGAAACAACCTTCGAGACGGATCTGCGGTCCTTCGACGATCTTGAGCCGATCCTCTGGCGGCTGTCCGAGAA
>JAJFBI010000575.1 GCA_020697385.1 Microvirga sp.
GCCATTGCAGTGATAAGGAACAGGGCCAGCATGGCGACGACGCCGACCCGCATGGCCTTCCGGCCGATCTTTCCTTCCACCAGAACCCGCGATCCCCCGGTGAAGATGCTGGCCTGGGTGTTGCGGCGATCGCTTTCATAATCGACCAACTCATTGACGAAGACGGTCGCCGCCTCGAGGGTGACGAGGCTGGCAAGGCCAACCCAGAACGGCTTTGGGGCGAAGTCGCCGGTCTGCCGGGCAGCCATCGCGGCGCCCAGGCCATATGCTGCCCACGCCATGGGGTAAAACTGAAGCCGCAGCGCTTTGAGCCAGATGGCGACCCGGTCCCGCAGTTTCTCGGCGGGGGTGACGACACCGTGACGCAACGCGAGACCCGCGGCATGGGCTTCCGCCAGCCATGTGATCCGCCGGGCGGCATCGGAATCCTTGATCGGGCCGAAGATCAGCCACCGCACCGGTTTGACGCCACAGAAGCCCAAGGTGGCCCGCGCCAGCGCGTTCAATCCGGGCGCTCCATAGATCCAGCGGTAGATCAGCCGCGGCGTATCCATCGTCGTGATCAGGTGCGCGGACTTGCCTTCCAGCAGCTTATCCCAACCCGTTCCATCCTCACGATCCTCAAAGGCGAAACCGGGCATGAACACCCGGTCGAGGAAGCCCTTCAGGGCGGCAGGCATGGTGCCCCACCAGGTCGGGAACACGAAGACGAGGTGATCGGCCCAGGCGACCAGTTCCATCGCCGCTGAAATGCTGGGCTCCACCGGCTGCTGGCGAGGCGACGCGGTCACGACATTGGGGTCGAACTGCATGTCGGCGACAAACAGCAAGCGCACCTCGGCGCCTGCGGCCGAGGCGCCCGTGGCGTAGGCGTTGGCGATCGCAGCGCAGAAACTTTCCTTGCGCGGATGGCCGAGGATGACGAGCACGCGGATGCCGGTACGCATATCCTTTGCAGGCGGCGGCTCTATCGCTTGGTCCATTGTCAAGGTCCTCGACACGCGCTCTCCGCACGCACGTCCCGCCTGTTCGGGTTTGCAGTATATAACGAGGTTAATGGTGGCTGCACGGTGAAACGGCTGGGCGCTTGCTGGTCTGAGCCGCCAGCGAAGGAGGAATGCGTCAGCAGACCCGTCCGGCAGGTCGGCATCCGAGTTCAACCGGGTTGCCAGTCGGCGGCAATTCCAGTCCGATCGGTTACCAGGCGACGACATGGCGGAGTATCCGATGGCGAACGCGGTGGTTCACTCGGACGAACTCGACTCCACCCATACGGCACCGCATTTCGGGCATCGGATCTCGAGCCGCAAGACCGGGCCGTGATCCTCCGTCGGCTCGACCGAGAGAATTTGCTCAACCATAGTCTCAGGGCACTCTCCGCGCAGACCGAAGCCCCATGCGCACGGTTCATAATGCCTCCACCCGCGAAAAAAGCGTGTCATGCCCGCCCTCGCCCGCGCTGCTGGTTTCCACCAACACTCTCAGGCTCATCTGCCTCCGTGTCGTGCACAGCCAGTATTGGTCCGGTCTCGCACCGTCAACCATCCAACTGGCCCTCCCGAGCGATACCGCTTGCTCCATCCGCCGGCAACAGCTGATACCGGGCCACCCAGTCCGTTCGATCTCCCAGGATCCTTCGGATCGATAGTATCCTAGGGACCGCGCTCCACCGTGTTGGACGAACCTGGAGTAAGGGAAGGAACAGCTATGCCGCTGCGCCCCGATTTCACCAGCCAGGAATACTACCGCAACCCGGCCGTTGCGCTTGAAAGGCTGAGGGCATACGGGCCGGTCGTTGAAGTCAAGTTCCCGATCATCGGCAAGGTCTGGATCACGACGACGCAAGAGTTGGCCGGCCGCGTGCTGAAAGACGGCGAAACGTTCACCCTGCGCAAAGACGGCGGGGCCGTTGCCGGGCTCCGATGGTGGATGCCGAGGCTGATACGCGCGGTTGCAGACACCATGCTGACGATGGACGAGCCAGACCACACCCGGTTGCGGGGAATTGTGGACGAAGCCTTCCGACGACAGGCGATCCTCGACATGGAGCCGCGCATTCTTGTCATCGCCGACGAACTCGCCAGCCAGCTCTTTGCCGAGGGAAGCCCTGCCGATCTTGTCGAGAGGTATGCGCGCAAGCTGCCGCTTTCCGTCATCTGCGAGCTGCTCGGTCTGCCGCAGGCGGACAGGCCGAAGTTCATGGCCTGGACCAACAGCTTCATACGTGTCACCGGCGCCCTCGGCTTCCTGGGCCTGATTCCGTCCTTGGCCGCCATGAAACGTTATATTGAGGAATACCTGGAGACGACCCGCGCAGAGGGCGGCGAGGGGCTGATTGCGGAGCTTGTCCGCGTCGAGAAGGAGGGCGGGTGCATCAGCGCCCGCGAAATGGTGGCAATGGTTCTGCTGCTGCTGGGAGCGGGCACCGAGACGACCACACACCTGATCAGCGGATCTGTCTATGAGTTGGCTAGAAATCCGGGCCTCCGCGATTGGCTGGCAGAGGACTGGAGCCGCGCCAATCCGGCCATCGAGGAGTTCCTTCGGTTCATCTCGCCGACACAGTTTTCCAAGCCGCGCTTTGTGCGAAAAGACGTGGACCTCGGTGGCGTTCGGGTGAGGAGGGGCGAGAAGATCATGGCCATGCTCGCGGCTGCCAACATGGACCCCGATGCGAATGACCACCCCGAACGGCTCGATCTCGAAAGGCACCCCAATCGGCATCTCGCCTTCGGCACGGGTATCCACTTTTGCCTGGGTCATCAGCTCGCGCGCATCGAAGGCAGCTGTGCGCTGCAAGCCTTGTTCGGGCGATGGCCTAAACTCGAGATGGGTGTGGAGGATCCGCAGGTTCGATGGCTGGAACGGCCAGGCCTCAGGGCGATCGCAAGCCTACCCGTGGTGGCACGCCCTCAATGACCGCCCATGGCGACAAGTGGACATAAACCGGCCTGAGAGCCGCCCAACAGGGCGCTCAGGCAGCAGTCAACAGGGTATTCCGATCAACAGGTAGTTACCGTTCGACGACAGGTTCTTTCGCACGGGCGGCC